>DUOC01000103.1 GCA_012839065.1 Thermoanaerobacterales bacterium
ACGTCGAAGCCCCCTGCCGCTACGAGAATAATTTAGACAAAAGGTATCAGAATTCCTATGTGGTTGTCAAAGAGCTTAAAGTTGATTTTTCAGTACGTCGGAAAACTAACTATATTGTACAAGGAGGAAGAATCATGAGTAAAAACTTATTAGAAAAAACAAGGAGAATAAACAAACTACTTCAGAGATCTGCCGGATATCCCGTAGATTTTAATGAAATGTGTAAAGTATTAAGTAATGTTCTATCAGCAAATGTTTATGTTGCCAGCAGGAAAGGGAAAGTTTTAGGTTTTTCTTTAATTGAAGGGTATAATTGCGATATCGTTATCGATGAAGTCCTTGATGAAAGGAAATTTCCTAAACAATATAATGAAATTCTTTTAGAGTTTCACGATTCAGTTGCAAACATGGATCAAGATACACAAAAATGTGTACTTGATGATACAAGGTATTGTATATATCCCAATAAATATACTACTATTGTCCCTATAAATGGCGGGGGGGAGAGGCTTGGCACTCTCGTTTTAGCCAGATTTGACAGGGAATTCATTGATGAGGATCTTGTACTGGCTGAATACAGTGCTACTGTTGTAGGAATGGAGATACTCAGGGCAAAAAGTGAAGAAATTGAAGAAGAAGCAAGGAAAAAGGCAGTGGTTCAATTGGCTATAGGGACTCTTTCATATTCTGAACTTGAAGCAGTTGACCATATATTCCAAGAGCTAGATGGTACCGAAGGGCTATTAGTAGCAAGCAAAATAGCAGATAGAGTAGGTATAACAAGGTCAGTAATAGTAAATGCACTAAGAAAATTTGAAAGCGCGGGTATAATTGAATCCCGGTCTTTGGGAATGAAGGGAACATATATAAAAATACTGAATGATAAATTGCTGGATGAACTAAAGAAAGTTAGATCTTAACAATGCGTAAAACGCATTGTTTTTTTATAAATGAAGGAATCTTAAAATTATGTCGAATATTTCTAATAACTTGGCAAAATGTCCATATATATAGAAATTTGTCCTAAAAAGCTGGAGTAAGGCCTGTGACTAATCTGGCATAATAGCTATTATATTATAATAGTCCATAGTTATTTTAGCCCTCCGGTTTTGCATCCTTCCTTTTCGTATTTCAATACTTTCGGGTATTGAATTTTTTATTTTTTAGACAGCGTTTTTTACTGGTAAAAAGAAGGATAAATAAAAAAAATATCGAACTAAGCAATAATATGGTATTTGATGTAATATTTATGATTCTTCAGTAAAGAGGTGAATTGTATGAAAAATATTTATCAAAACATAGATTTTTTAGGTAAAGCATTAGATGCACTATGGATAAGAAATGAGGTTATTTCGAATAATATTGCAAATTCTAATACACCGGGATTTAAGTCTTCTTTTGTAGCTTTTGAAGAACTTCTTAAAACAGAAATAGACCGGAATTGTTTGAAGGCTTATATAACTAATGAAAGGCATATACAAATAGGTAGAAACGAACAAAGCAGCATTGAACCTAAAATTATCAAAAACAAAAGTACTAGTTATCGTAATGATGGCAATAATGTAGATATTGATAGTGAAATGGCTCAACTTACGAAAAATGCCATGAAATATAATTCTGTTGTACAGCAATTAATGAAAGAATTTAGCATACTAAAGAGTGCTATTAACGAAGGGAGAAGATAAAAAATGGGTATATTTAATTCCATAGATATAAGTGCATCGGCACTAACAGCTGAAAGGGTTAGGATGGATATTATCTCGAACAATATAGCTAATGTAAATACTACGAGAACGGAAAACGGGCAGCCTTATAGACGTAAGATGCCTATATTCCAGGAAAGATCCAGTTCATTTAAAAACATATTATTAAACAAGCAGCTCGGATTACAGGGAAAAGGGGTAAGGGTAATAGGAATAAAAGACGATATGTCGCCTTTTAGGTTAGTGTATGATCCTAATCATCCAGATGCAGATAATAATGGATATATTAGCATGCCAAATGTGAATATAGTTAAAGAAATGGTAGATATGATTTCAGCATCAAGAGGTTATGAGGCTAATGTAACTGCTATTAATACCGCAAAGAGTATGGCAATGAAGGCATTAGAAATCGGGCGAGTTTAGGGGAGTGAGGAAGTGACTATAAAAAATATCAAATTGACAAACTCTAACAATCTCAATACCTCCAGCGCAAAAAGTGCAAAAAACGATGGGAAATTTACTTTTAAAGATTTGCTTTATAGAGAGCTAGAAAAAGTAAATTCATTACAAAAGGATATGGAATATTTAAATAAAAAACTAGTTATAGGAGAAGTAGATAACATACATGAGGTTGTAATTGCAGCAGAAAAAGCAGAAATGGCACTTCAGATAACACTCCAGATAAGAAACAAAGTACTTGATGCTTATAATGAAATTATGCGCATGCAGCTGTGATTGAATCTTAAGCAGATGAGGTGACCACATGCCAGAATCGATAAATAGATTTCTTCAGCAATTCAATAATTTTTGGTCTGAATCTTCACTTTCACAAAAAATTAAATTAGGTATTGTGCTATTATTAGCAATTTTAAGTTTAATCATGTTATTTGTAATTACTTCCAGGCCTGAGTATGTGCCACTTTTTACAAATCTGACTTATAGTGATGCTGGAGATGTAATAAATAAGCTCGATGAAATAAAAACACCATATAAAATTTCTGATGAGGGTACAACAATTTTGGTACCTGCTAAGGAAGTTTATAAAACACGTATACAATTAGCAAATGAGGGGCTTCCAAAAGGTGGTACAGTTGGATTTAGTGATATATTAGAAAAAACAAAGCTCGGTACTACTGATTGGGAGAGGCAGATTCAATATATATATGCCCTTCAAGGCGAACTTACCAAGACTATAAAAGGCATAAATGCTGTAGAGGATGCGAGAGTGCATATAGTTTTACCAAAGAAATCACTATTTATAGACCCTGAATCAAAAGATAATGCTAGAGCTGCAATTTCATTAAAAATGAAACCCGGAGCAAGAATTACAGCAGAACAAGTAAGGGGTATAATTCATTTAGTATCAAATTCGGTAGAAGGCTTATCTCCTGAAAATGTAATTGTAATCGATGATAATGGACAAATTCTATCGAATGAAATGGCAGATTCAGAGTTGACTCAAACTGAATCTCTGAAACACCAAATGAATATTCAGTTAGAATTTAAGCAGAGTCTAGAGAAAAGCGTACAAACTTTGCTTGAATATGTTTTTGGCCCGGGTAATGTTGCGGCTAGGGCAACTGTAGAGATGAATTTCGATAAGAAGTTTGTGGAAAGGAGGCTTTTTGAGCCTGTTCTAAATGAAGAAGGAATAATAAGAAGCATTCAGGAACTGGAGGAGTATTTTAGCGGAACCGGTGCTGGGCCTGAAGGAGTTCCGGGTGTTGAAGAAAATATTGGGCCTACATATCAAGACACAGATCAGGAGAAATCGGAGTATGAAAGAAGAGAAACAATAAGAAACTACGAAATAAATGAGATTTATGAAAATCTAGAGGAGGCACCAGGGTCAATTGAAAAACTATCTGTAGCCGTAGTTGTGAACAGAGATTTGACTGATGACGAAAAGGTAAAGATATCAAATTTAGTAGAAACTGCTGTTGGTTTTAAACCTGAAAGGGATACGATTACGGTAGAAGGTATATTATTCGATTTTACTTTACAAGAGGAAATGAGTAAAGAGATGGAACTTGTAAGAGAACAGAGAGAATTAATGATAAAAAGAGGGCTGCTCGTAGGTGCAGGATTACTAGGCCTAATATTAATTTTTTATAATAGATGGGCCACTGCCAAGAGAAGAAAAAGAGAAGAAGAATTGGTTTTTATTCCTAAAGAATTATCGGCTGATACTGCTATAGATTTAACAGAGGAGAAAGATCAAACACTGAAAGATATAGAAAGATTAGTAAAGAAAAAACCGGAAAATGTTGCCCAATTGATAAGAACATGGTTAATGGAAGATTAGGGGGAGCAAAAATGGTTCTTCAGGGAAGGTTAAATGGAAAACAAAAAGCAGCTGTTCTTTTGGTAGCCCTTGGTCCTGATAGAGCCGCTGAAGTGTTTAAATATTTAAGAGAAGACGAGATTGAACAGCTCACTTTAGAGATTGCGAATATAGGCAAAGTAACAAATGAGGCGAAACAGAATGTTATAGAGGAATTCCACCAAATGTGTGTTGCACAGGAATATATATCTCATGGTGGGATCGATTATGCAAAGGAAGTACTTGAAAAAGCGCTGGGTTCACAAAAAGCACTTGAGATAATAAACCGGCTGACTTCAACCCTCCAGGTAAGACCTTTTGAATTCGTAAGGAAGACAGAGCCGGCCCAGCTCATAAATTTCATTCAGAATGAACATTCACAAACAATTGCACTTATTATGGCGTATTTAAGACCGGAACAATCAGCGGCAATAATTTCATCTTTGCCGCCAGAGAAACAAATCGATATAGCCAGAAGGATAGCCACAATGGACAGAACCTCTCCTGATGTAATACATGATGTAGAAAGAGTATTAGAGAAGCAACTTTCATCATTAGTAACTATGGATTATACTAGTGCAGGCGGCATCCAAAATGTAGTAGATATATTAAATTGTGTTGACAGAGGAACCGAAAAAAACATACTAGAATCATTAGAAGAACAAGATCCTGAATTGGCAGAGGAGATTAAGCTAAGGATGTTTGTATTCGAGGATATCTTAACCCTTGATAACAGATCAATACAAAGGGTGATAAGAGAAGTAGATAATAAAGAACTGGCACTTGCATTAAAAGGTTCAAGCCAGGAAGTTGCTGAAATCATTTATAAAAACATGTCTACTAGAATGGCTGACATGATTAAAGAAGATATAGAATATATGGGGCCTGTCAGACTAAGGGATGTTGAAGAAGCTCAACAAAAGATAGTAAACATAATCAGAAAACTTGAAGAAACAGGAGAAATAATTATCTCCAGAGGTGGAGGTGATGAAATAATTGTCTAGTGTAGTAAAAAGATCAAAATTAATAATTGAAACCCCATATAAGATCTCATTTACTAAAGATAATGATAATCTTAACGAAAAAAATATAAAAAACAATATATTTGCAGATCATGAAATAGGTAACAATAAATATTATGGTGAACGCCTTATTAATGAATCTTATATGAGAGCCCAACAAATAATTAAAGATGCTGAAGATCAAAAAGAATTAATCATGCAGGATTATCAAAAAGAAATAGAGTTAGCCAAAAAACGCGGATATGAAGAAGGCATAAATTTAGGTACCCAAAAAGGTTTCGAAGCAGGAATAGAAAAGTGCAGACATATTATAGATGAGGCTGTTAAGGTAAAAAGCGAATGTATTTTAAAAAAACAAAACATTATTCAAGAATCAGAAAAGGATATTATTAGATTGTCTGTAAAAATTGTCGAAAAGGTGTTAAATGAAATCCTTGACAGTCATCAAGAATATGTTGTTAATTTAGTTTTAGCCGGTCTAAAAAAAATCAGCGAGAAAAAGGATATAATAATAAGATGTCCTGATAAATATTATAAAACAATCAAAGATCAAAAAGAGAACATTCTAAAAGAGATTGATGGATTGTATGATATTGATATAATTAAAGACCCAAGCTTAACTACGGGAGAGTGTATAATTGTTTCGCCTACAGAAAAAGCGGATGTCAGCATTAAAAGGCAGCTAGATATTATTTTGAAATCATTAGGTGGTCAAAGTGATAAATAAGGGATTTAACCTCAAAGAATATATAAGGAAATTAGATGAAATTGATCCTATACAAGTTTCAGGCAGAATCGAGAAGATAATAGGGCTGGCTATAGAGTCCATAGGGCCTAAAGTAGAACTGGGAGAAATATGTGAAATTCCTTTACAAGAAGACGATAAAATATTTGCGGAAGTTGTAGGCTTTAAAGGTGATCGGGTATTATTAATGCCTTTGGGGGAGCTATATGGGCTCATGCCCGGATGTGATGTTATAAAAACAGGGAAGAGCCTTCAAGTAAAAGTAGGTAAAGATCTTATTGGACGAATAATAGATGGTTTAGGGAACCCGCTAGATGGTAAAGGACCTATTATTGCAGATGAGATCTATCCAATATCGAACAATCCACCTCATCCCCTGGAAAGAAAACGGATTGATTCTGCATTAAGTCTTGGTATAAAGGTTATTGATGGTTTAATAACATGTGGTAAGGGGCAAAGGATGGGTATATTTTCAGGTAGTGGTGTGGGCAAAAGCATTTTGATGGGTATGATTGCCAGGAATGCAATGGCTGATATAAATGTTATTGCACTTATAGGTGAAAGAGGAAGAGAAGTTAAAGAATTCCTTGAAAAAGACCTTGGAGAAGAAGGGCTGAAAAGGTCAGTTGTTGTTGTAGCGACATCCGATCAGCCAGCTCTAATTAGAGTAAAAGGGGCTTATGTAGCGACTGCAATTGCTGAATATTTTAGGGATCAGGGTAAAGATGTAATGCTCCTAATGGATTCTTTGACGCGGTTTTCTATGGCACTAAGAGAGATTGGATTAGCCATAGGAGAGCCTCCCGTATCCAGAGGTTATACCCCTTCAGTATTTGCAACATTACCCAAACTGCTGGAAAGAGCGGGAACGTCGAAAGAAGGTAGTATTACAGGCTTTTATACAGTTTTAGTAGATGGTGATGACTTTGACGAACCTATTACTGACGCAGTTAGAGGTATTTTAGATGGGCATATTATATTATCTAGGAGATTAGCTAACATTAACCATTATCCAGCTATTGATGTTTTGGCAAGCATTAGCCGATTGATGATAGATGTAGCTGATGAAGAACATAGAGAAAATGCCGGATTTATCAAGGATCTAATAGCTACTTATAATGAAGCCGAAGACCTGATTAATATAGGGGCATATAAAAAAGGAAGCAATCCGAAGATAGACTTAGCGATAGATAAAATCGATCAAATCAATAAGTTTCTTAAACAAGGTATTCAAGAAAATATACCTTATGAGATTACTTTAGAAATTATCAAACAAATAGCATCTTGAAGGTGAATAAGGATTGAAAAAATACCAATTCAAGTTCAAAAAAGTGTGGAAAATAAAAAAATTTAATGAGGATATTAAGAAAAACGATTTTCAGAAAGCAAAGTCTGAGTTGGAACGAAAGGATAAAGAACTTAAGTTATTAAAAAACGAACTCGAAACACAGATAGGTAATTTTACGAGTTCAAATCAAAAATGGATAAAGGCTGCTGATATAGCAATATTAGGTAATTACATAAATAATATCACTCAAAATATTAATACAAAAAAACTTGAATTGAATAATATTGCAAAATCAGTAAATGAAAAACAGCAACAACTCTCAAAGGCTATTAAAGAAAGAAAAGTATATGATAAATTAAATGAAAGGCACTATGATAAATTCAGGGAAGAAGTAAACAAAGTTTATCAAAAAAAATTAGATAATGATGCCATGGTTTCTTATTCATATAAAGATAGGGAGAGGTATTAAAATGGCTGATAGATCAGTTAAAAATATCCTATTTATAACAATTATAATATTTGCTGTATTAGCAGTTATAAGCGGATTATTATTGTATTTTAATATATTTAACTCAAGAAATTTTGCACAAGATTTTATATTAAGAAAAACTGAAAACATCCCTGTAATAGGCAGTGCTATAAAGGAAAAATTTAACGAGGATTCTGATGAAATGGGTTCAAAT
>DUOC01000104.1 GCA_012839065.1 Thermoanaerobacterales bacterium
AATTCTGGGTATTGCAAGAAAGGCATCCCCTAATCTCATTATAACACCGTCTATTATGCCACCGTAATAGCCTGAAAGTAGCCCGAGAGTAACACCAAAAGCTCCGCCTACAAAAACAGAACAAATTCCAACCAGAAGCGATATCCTGCTTCCGTAAATAATCCTGCTTAATATATCCCTTCCCAGGTTATCAGTGCCTAATAAAAAAGGGCTTTCTCCATTCCATGATGGAGGCCTTAGCAGCATTTCCGGGTATGGCTTTGTCGGGTTATGTGGGGCAAGGCAGGGCGCAAAAATAGCTATAAAGCATACTACTACTACAATGATAAAACCAATGGTACCTGTTTTGCTTTTTAATAGAAGTTTTGCCCACCGAACAAAAGGGTTGTCAGTTTTTTTGAGCTCGCTTTGTGAGTACATAAAATTTCGCTCCTTTAACTATACTGTATCCGTTTATCTATCATGCTGTAAATGAAATCTGTTACCAAGCTTATGGCTATGGCAAGAATCGCAATAACAAAAACACATGCTTGGATAATAGCCATATCTCTGCCGTATACTGCTTGTACTATTAGCTGACCGAGACCCGGCCATGAAAATACCGTTTCTGTAATCAATGCCCCGCCGATGATCATAGGAATCTGAATGGAGATAAATGTAACAACGGGTATCAGTGCATTCTTAAAAGCATGTTTAAATATAATTATAAAGTCAGATAGACCTTTACTTTTCGCTGTTCTTATATAATCCTGTTGTAATATTTCCAACATATTGGATCGAACCAATCGAGTTAATTCAGAAGCAACGGATATACCTAATGTAAATGTCGGCAGAATCAAATGAGCCGCCGTTCCTCTGCCTGAAACGGGTAATATTTTAAAATTGACTGATAAAATCAACACTAACATTATACCAACCCAGAAATGAGGCATAGCCCTACCAAGAACAGAAATTCCGGATATAAAAACATCAAGAAAAGTATTTTGTTTAGTAGCTGACCATATACCTAATGGTATAGATACAACTATTGAAAAGATTATTGCAGAAAAAGTAAGCTGCAAAGAAGCCGGTAGCCTTTCCAATACTATAGGTAGTGCAGGTTGGTTATACCTGAAAGATCTGCCGAAATCTCCCTTAAGCATATTAGTAAGATAGATGCAATACTGTGTTATAAACGGTTTATCCAGCCCTAATGCGCTGCGAAGTGCTTCTATATCTTCTGGGGTAGCATCATCGGGCAGCATCAAAAGTACAGGGTCTCCGGCTACATATACCAATAAAAACACAATAAAGGATATTATAAATAACACCGGTATTATTTGCATAAGTTTCTTTAGTAGAAAAGTTTTCACGATTTCACCTCCTGATATAAAAACGCTTTATAATAGGGAAAAGGGGTTGGAGATGAAATATAGAATTTCATCTCCTTTTAGCTAGAACTCAAATAGTCTATTTCTTTAATTTGATTTCATCTATAATGGTCATCTCATCTATACGTGGTTGGAAATCGATTCTATTATTAACCCCATAAAACGCCTTCATTTGATACATACATATATGTGGTCTTTCTTCAGCAGCAATTTCCTGTATTCTTTCAAACTGTTTTACACGCTCTTCAAGATTTAAGTTAACCGAAGCCTTTGCATAAAGTTCTTCTACTTCTTCATTATAATAGTCTGTTTCACCCTTTGCGCGACCGTTAGTGTAGTGGATGCATGGATAGGAAGCATCAAAGAAATTGTCTGCTAAACCGATCATAACAATTTCCTTATGTTTTTTAGTTTTATAAACTTGGTTGAAATTGCTCCATTCCATCAGTTCGAGGTTTACATGGATTCCCACTTCTTCCAACATGCTGGCAACCATCTGAGCAACTTCACCGTCCATTAGGTAACGTCCTTTCGGTGCATGCATTGTAATCTCTATACCGTCTGGATATCCGGCTTCTGCAAGCAATTCTTTAGCCCTTTCAGGATCATATAAATAGGTGTCATAAAGATCCATGTTTACACCAACAGTTCCACGAGCTACACGAGTGCGGACAGGAACTGCGGAACCACCCAGCAGATAATCACAAATCTTCTTGTCATCTATTGCAAGGTCAATTGCTTCACGGACTTTTGGATCAGCAGTTACATACCCTTCTGTGAGACGAACAACGAGAAGCATTATTCTTGTTGTATCTCCTTCAACTACTTTCGCTATTTCGCTATTGTTTATCCTATCCCATTCATTTGGAGGCACATCAATGGCAATGTCTACTCCACCTGTTAAAAGTTCGCCTACACGTGTTGATATTTCAGGTATAACTCTAAATACTACTTCATCCCATTCATCTCGTTTACCCTCATAGTAATTTTCGTAAGGTTTAAGTGTTATATGATCATCTCTTACCCATTCAACAAATTCATAAGGTCCTGAATAAACAGGATTGGCTAAGAAGTGATCTAAGCCGTTTTCTTCGATGTAATTCTTCGGAAGTATGTCGGCTCCTGATTTTGCCAGAAGGTTAAGCATTGTTGGCATCGGTTCAAAAGTAACAATTTCAAAAGTAGTTTCATCAATCACATTTACTTCTTTAATACCTTTAAAATATACGTATTCTTTTAAACTCTCGTCCCTTGAAGCTCTTTCCAACGAGAATTTTACGTCTTCTGATGTTAAGGTATCACCATTATGGAATGTTACACCTTCTTTAATTACAAATCTCCAGGTTGTGTCATCAACGATTTCATATGATACAGCAAGATCATTTTCGATGTCGTTATCTTGGTTTCTTCTGAAAAGCCTGCTGGTCATATTATCTAATACACAGTCAGTAGAAGTATTAGTATGGTTTTGTGCGTCTGTGGTTAGGATGTCTGAACCCATTGCAATAGTTAACACTTTTTTAGCTTCTCCATCATCTGTACTGCTCGGTTGTTTATTACCGCAGCCGGTAAGTATCAGTGTACAAATTAAAACTATTAAAATGCCTAATTTTAGTACGCGTTTCATACATATCCCCCTTAATATTTTTGTTTTAATTTAAAATCACTTTTCCTTAGCAAATTCGTGAATAACTGTTGCCGTCATTTTTATACCGTCTATATAGTCTTTTATATATATATTTTCGTTTGGTGCATGGAATCGTGAATCCTCATGCGCTACACCTATTTGTACTACAGGTATGTCCTTATTGCTGCAAAAATCGTAAATCGGGCTGGAGCCGGGTGAGTTACGATATATAACTGGTGGTTTATGATATACACTATCGACATTTTCTATTACTGTTTTTGCTAAAGGATTATCGGGATCCGTTTTATAAGGATTCTTGCTTGAATGTCTTACAATTTCAATATCGCTAAAACCGTGTTTATCAAGGTGTTTTCTTAAAAGGGCTACTATATCATCCGGTTCTTGGTCCGGTACCAGTCGGAAATCGATTTTGGCTATCGCTTTTGAAGGCAGAACAGTTTTTGAACCTTCATCGATATACCCGGATTCCATTCCGCATATAGTGCATGTAGGATGATACAGTAATCGTTCTTTCAAATCATCACCTGTTACACCAAGTAGGAATTGATCTAACCCTGTAGTTTTTAATTTATATTGTTCATCAAAATCCATTTCTTTCAAGAATTTCCTATCAATTTCATTTGGCTGAACAACCTTGTCATAAAAACCCTCTATAAGTATATTCTCATTTTCGTCTTTCAGTGTATTTAGAGCCCATATAAGCCTCCAGGCAGGATTCACAATTATTGCTGCTTCACTTGAATGAAGGTCAGTGTTTGCACCTTTAGCTACAAGCTCTACATAACAGATGCCTTTTACGCCAAGTGTTACATGGAGCCTGCCGTCAGCACCTCTTGAACCGCCCTCCCATATTATACCATCCGTTTCGAGTTTTTCAGGATGGTTGTTAGCAAAATCTGTCAGATGGGGGCTTCCGATTTCTTCTTCACCTTCAAAAATGAATTTAACATTTAGGGGAAGTTTTCCGTATACCTGTTGGTATGCATGAACAGCACAGATCCGTGCTATTAGATTCCCTTTGTTGTCAGAAGAACCCCGTGCATACAGTTTTCCGTCTTTAATGATTGCCCCATAAGGATCCATATCCCATAATTCAATAGGGTCTTCAGGTTGAACGTCATAATGATTATAAAAAGATAATGTCTTATTCTTATTTTGGTTAATTTCACCGTAGACTATCGGATAACCTGATGTCTCAATAATAGTAATATCAGTTCCGATAAGATGCAGATATTTTTTGACAAGTTCAACCATTTCCTTCATTCCTCTGTTTTGGGCTGAAACACTGGGCTGTCTGCATAATTCTCGAAGCCATTCTATATACATGTCCTGGTTATCTTCAATATATCGGTAGACTTTTTCCAATGAGTTACACCTCCTTTCGATTATATTATTAATTTAATTCCTCTCACCTGTTTCTACATATTTAAGCAGCTCTTCTGGGGTCATACCGTCTATACCTAAGTTTTCAAGAGTTCTTGCGTTCTTTAATAATTCTTCACCGAAAATAAGCTCGGCTAATTTAATAATTGCCTCGTATTTTTCTGCCTTTACACCGACTAGTCTTCCCAAAGCTGCAATTGGAACCATTCCCATAGGAACATCTTCATATATATATCGTGTATTTACATTTTTAGGGCCTTTTATGTCACTGTAAGCTTCTGTTTTTTGAATAGCTTCATATAGGTTTGAAGCTTCTAATTGATATTCAATTTCATACCATCTTTTAGCAGATGTAATATCTAGTCCAAACGCCTTACCAATGTTTATCCTTTCTTCGTCAAGTTTTTCCAGGAAATTTGCTATTATAGGTGATACACCGTCAAAGTAATATAGAAAATCTGTACCGTTATCAACCCTTGCAAGGTTCAATAAAATAGGTGTAGGGTGTACAACGGAATTGATATTTTCAAGACTTGTAGCAATAATATTTTTTGCTGGTTTGAACTCACCAAAAGCAGTGTTTAGAATCTCAACAACCTTATCGGTCTTATTTGCCGGCAGTGCTGCTACCCCTACCCCTTTTTTTATTGCAAATATATTAACGTGTCCAAAACTATCACTTCTGCATGTATATATAAGTGTTTGTGTCTCGGCTACAGTTACTTTAGCAGTACATCCTTCATCTTTTAAAACCTTAACAAATTCAAAAACGCCACCGGTTGAGCCGGGATTTAGAACGACTATCTGTCCATCTGTTAAATATGGGCTGCACGCCTTAGCAATATTTTTGTGTGCAAAAGCAGGTGCTACTACCATTATCACATCAGCATCTTTTATTGTTTCAGCTATGTCAGTTGTAACCAGATCCGGTTTTCCCAATCCCTGAACTACACCTTCAACATTAATCCCACCGTTTTTATTTATAGCCTGAACTTTCTCCGGGATTATATCATACAATTTCACATTAAAATCCATCAGTGCAAGGTGACCTGCCATAGCTTGTCCGCCGTTACCTCCGCCTACGATTGCCCATTTTGGTTTGAGATCACAATGCGATCCTGATTTGCATTTTTCTATACAGTTACCCAATTTTAAACATCTTCCTTTCTAAATAATATTTAACCCCAAAAGTTGTATTTAGTGCCTATCCCTTTCTCAAGGGCTCGTTTGTATACCTTTGAAGCTACAGCCACATCGTGGCTACCCAGTCCTATTGGTACTACCAAAATTCTCTCATCTTTGGATTCTCGTCCAACTTTTTTCCCTGCGGCAACATAGCCAATTTCCCCGTAAATGCTATTTTTGGTTATTAAACCTTTCTCCGCAAGTTTACTTAATTCACCTCTATGGCTGCATTGTGCCCAATCATCTACAAGAATTTTATCTGCATTTAAAGTGAACTCTTCGTCTAGTTCCTGGTAAGAGCCAAGAGTAACTACTGTAGCTCCTTTTTTAATCCAATCGTTCATCAAAAGGGGTTCATCTGCTTGAGTTGCTGTGTAAATAATATCTGCACCTTTTGCTGCTTCTTTATTACTATCGGTTATGACTACTTTAATGTCCAACTCTTTTTCCATTTCAGTTTTAAAAGATTCCATAGCTTCAGGGTTAATATCTGAAATACGAACCTCCTTAATATCAAAATGTGGGTAGAGATTCTCAAGTGTTGTTTTTGACTGCATTCCTGCACCAATAAAACAAACAACTTTTGAATCTTTATTTGCCAGATATTTTGCTGATAGGGCAGCAGCAGCACCTGTTCTTATATTAGTTATGTGGATCCCGTCCATTATTGATAAAGGATATCCGGTTTCAGAGTCATTCAGGATAATGGTAGCCATTACATAAGGGAGACCCTTTTTAGGGTTGTGAATAAAACCACCTGCCCATTTTATCCCTGCAGCATCAAGATAACTAACATATGCAGGCATAGCGTTGAGCCATGAATCAATATTGAAGCTTTCCATATTCAAAGTGATTTTGGCAGGCATAATAATCTTTCCTACACCATGTCCGCGAAAAACTTCATCTACGGTATTGAAAATTTCCTGATCAGTAATACATTCCTTTATTTCTTTTTGGTTCAATAGCAATGTGAATTTGTTCATAATATACTCCTCCCGCATTATTTTATATAAAAAAGTAAGCTACCCTACGATGGCAGCTTACTACATTTGGCTGCTTTGAATAATGGGTATGTATATTTATGCATCGAAGTGTAAATTTTTTGGGGATGTATTGGTAATAAATATAAGCACTGCCTGAATTTAACTTTAGTTTATTATATGGCCAAACTATTGTATATATTATAAAACTACATCTTTAAAAAATCAAGTTTTTCGTTAAAAGGCTTGAAAATAAATATTCATTCTGTGTTAAAATAATAATTAGATATTTTACATATAAAATTAAACGAAAGGAAAATCAGTTATGGTATCTTATGGAGTACTGTTTTTTGACCTTGATGGAACCCTTACAGATTCTAAAGAAGGGATAACAAAATCGGTACAATATGCTTTATCGAAGTTCGCCATAAAAGAAGATAATCTACATAACCTAGAAAAATTTATAGGTCCCCCGCTAGACGAATCTTTCTCCAAATTTTATTCTTTAAATGAAGATGAAGTGGTTAATGCAGTTAAATATTACAGGGAATACTATGCGGTAAAAGGAATTTATGAAAATAGTCTCTACCCTGGTATACCCGAGCTTTTGGAAAAGTTTCAAGAGTTGGGTAAAGATATGTATATAGTTACTACAAAACCTACAATTTTTGCTGAAGAGGTATTAAAATATTTTAATATAGATGATTATTTTTCTCAAATAGTAGGAAGCTTCTTAGATGGAAGGAGAACATCTAAAGCAGAGCTGATTGGATATGTTTTATCTTGTATACCTGATGTATCAAAAAATAAAGTAGTTATGATCGGAGATCGGAAGCATGATATACTCGGCGCGAAACAAACGGGAATAGATTCAATAGCTGTATCTTATGGGTATGGTACCCTTAAAGAACTGACAAAGGTTGAACCGACTTATATAGCTGGTTCTATAGAAGAATTGTACGGCCTTATAGCTAAATGAATATGATTTTGATACATCCCTGCCTAGAACCTGTAGACATAAGAAGTCTACACTAATATAAATATATTTTCAATGCAAGGAAATAATATATATACAAGATTAATAGAAGGTGACTATATATAAATGAAAGCATTATTTATTCCGAAAAGAGCTTTTTTTGTTTCCA
>DUOC01000105.1 GCA_012839065.1 Thermoanaerobacterales bacterium
CTTCCCCTTAGAGTAGAGTAAATTTCTTATGACCGCATATTGATAACAAGGGTTATGCTCAATATCCTCAACAGCTAAATCCACCGTAGCAGCCCCTGCACCCCTCATAACCTCATCAATATCTATTCCGGCTGCAGCCATAGGGAGCAATCCAACAGGGGTTAAGACAGAGTATCTGCCCGCTATATCATCAGGGACTACAAATGTCTCATATCCCTCTCTATCTGCCAGCTCCTTAAGAGCACCCTTACTTTTATCCGTAGTTGCATATATCCTTCTGGCAGCCTCGTCTTTGCCGTATTTATTCTCCATGTATCCCCTTAATACGGTAAATGCAAGTGTAGTCTCCATGGTCGTCCCTGATTTTGATATTACATTTATAGAGATATCCTGCCCATCTAGTATATCCAACAGGTTCTTTAAATAGGTTGAACTAATATTATAGCCTGCAAAATATACCCTTGGTCCGTTTCTTTTATCTTTAGGCAGCTCATTATAGAAACTGTGGTTCAGCATTCCTACAGCAGCCCTTGCCCCTAAATATGATCCGCCTATCCCTATTACAATAAAGACATCAGATTGGTTCCTTATCTTCTCTGCAGCAGCCTTAATCCTCTCAAACTCTTCCGCATCGTAATTATTGGGCAAATCTACCCACCCTAAATAATCACTGCCGCTGCCGGTCCCCTTATGCAGCATATCATGGCACTGGCTTACCCTTTCCTGCATATCAAGTATCTGCTGCCGGTCTACAAACCCAAGTGCCTTTGAATAATCGAAGGTTATCTTTCCCATAACCTTTATCCTCCTAATCCAATCTCATTAATCTTTTCTTCCATCCAAGTAATAGCCCTCTTTAAAACTTCCCTGCCTTCCTCTAAAGTATTCCCTTTAAACCCGCCATATATTTTAAGTTTTGGTTCAGTACCTGAAGGTCTTAGGCATACCCACCCCTCACCCTCCAGGACAAACTTAACTACATTTGCTGAAGGTAGCCCTATTCTCTCCTCATCCTTAGAATCATCTAAATAAATCCTTCTCCGTGTTTTATAATCCTCTATAAATAAAACCTTTCTATCCCCTATAGTATCCAAAATATTAGTCCTAAAATAATCCATAATACCGGCAGTTCCCTCTAACCCGTCTCTGCCTTCCAAGGAAATAGACCTTACATCCTCTATAAAATAACCGTATCTGTCATATAAAGCAATTAAGGCATCATACAGATTCATTCCCTTGGAATAATAATATGCAGCCATTTCACATATAAGCATCGAAGCCACTACAGCATCCTTATCCCTGGCATAAGTCCCGGCTAAGTACCCGCAGCTCTCCTCATAGCCGAATAAGAAAACCTTTTCTCCCGTCTCCTCAAACCATTTTATTCTTTCACCTATATATTTAAAACCAGTCAAAGTATTAATTGTTTCCACGCCATATTCTTTAGCAATATGTGCTCCCATCTCACTGGTTACTATAGTCTTTATTATTACACCATTCTCCGGTAAATTTTCATTCTCTTTCAGTGCTCCAAGGATATAATTAACTAAAAGTGCCCCTGTTTGATTCCCGGTAAGGACAACATATTCCCCATTATTATCCTTTACAACAGCCCCTACCCTGTCACAGTCAGGATCAGTACCTATAATTAGATCCGCATCCTCCTTCGCAGCCAATTCTATAGCCGGCTCAAAAGCCTCTTTATCCTCAGGATTGGGATATACTACCGTTGAAAAATCCGGGTCGGGCAATTCCTGCTCCCTAACTACAAAAATATTCTTAAACCCTATTTCCTCCAAAACCCTCCTAACGGGTATATTCCCCGTCCCATGCAGTGGAGTAAAGACTACCTTGAAATCATCAGATACCCTTCTTACTACATCTCCCCTTAAAGACTGTTTTTTAACCTCTTCTATATATACATCATCTATTTTTTCATCTAAATATAATAGCAGCCCTTTGTCTATCGCTTTATCTTTGTCCAATGTCCGTATACTTGCAAAATCAGTTACACGTGCTACCGAATCAATAATAGCCTCTGCCTGCTCCTCAGCAATTTGTGCACCATCCTCCCAATATACCTTATATCCGTTATACTCGGCTGGATTATGGCTGGCTGTTATTACTATACCGGAAATACAGTTTAGGAATCTTACTGCAAAGGAAAGTATAGGGGTTGCCCTTAAATCCTTAAAAAGGTATGCCTTTATCCCGTTGCCGGCTAATACAGAAGCTGCCTCTTCAGCAAACTCCCTTGACATCCTTCTGGAATCATAAGCAATAACCACACCCCTAGCTTTCGCATCCTCACTTTTAGACTTTATGTAATCTGCCAAACCCTGAGTAGTCTTTCTTACAATGTATTTATTAATTCTATTAGTCCCTGCACCAATAATGCCCCTAATCCCCGCAGTCCCGAATTCTAATTCCTTGTAAAATCTATCCTCGATTTCTCTTTTATCGTGCTTTATAAGTTTAAGCTCCTTTTTCGTCTCTTCATCAATATAGGGCTCTTCAAGCCACGCCTTATAATTTTCGAATGCCTTTGACTCCACAGTATCCCCCCTATCATTCTATAAAAAAACCTCGGAACAATATCCGAAGTCATTTTTCTAATACATTTACGGGAGCAATAAGTATGATTTATTCATCTTTCGATATTGCAGCCTCATTAAAAACAATATTCTTTAGTTCCTTTTCTAATGTCCTCTGCAAATAATTAAGAAAATCTTCCCGCAGGTCTTCCCTTCTTAATGCATATTCAACCGTTGCCTCCAAGAACCCCTGCTTATCCCCTACATCATATCTCTTCCCTTCAAAATTATAGGCGTATATCGCTTCTCGTTGAGCCAGCTCCTTAAGAGCATCAGTTAACTGGATCTCTCCACCCGTCCCCGGTTTGGTATGTTCCAATATTTCAAATATTCCGGGGTTAATTATATATCTTCCCAATATAGCCATATTAGAAGGGGCATCTTCTACAGCAGGTTTTTCGATTAGATCATTAACCTCATATATCCTATCAGCTATCTGCTTCCCTTTCACAATACCGTATTTATTTACCTCTTCCTCAGGCACCTTCTGCACACCCAAAATAGTTGTCTTATACTCATCATATACCTCAATCATCTGCTTTAGACATGGCTTATCGGAATATACAATATCGTCTCCCAGCAGCACTGCAAAAGGCTCATTGCTGATAAAACTCTTAGCACAATAAACAGCATGCCCTAACCCCAATGGCTCCTTTTGCCTAATATAATGAATGTTTACCATATCAGAGATTCTCCTTACTTCTTCTAACAGTTCGGTCTTACCCTTTTTCTCTAACTCAAGCTCCAATTCCACCGATTTATCGAAATGGTCCTCAATGGACTTTTTATTCCTGCCCGTAATAATTAATATTTCTTCTATCCCTGACTCTACAGCCTCTTCAATGATAAATTGTAAAGTAGGCTTATCTACAATAGGCAGCATTTCTTTCGGTTGGGCCTTTGTGGCAGGTAAAAAACGTGTGCCTAATCCCGCCGCCGGGATTATCGCCTTATGTACTGTCATTCACCAATCCCCCCCAAGCACCTATACTTTCCTTATTATATCATATAATTCTAATAACGCTCTATTATGCAAATATAATCCTACTTCCGATAGTAATTGATAACCTTTGTAACAGCCTCAATAACACTTCTAACATCTTCATCAGTTAAAGAATAATACAAAGGAATTGTTAAAATCTCCTCATACAGTGCCTCAGCAACAGGGCATATCCCCCTTTTATAACCCAAAGCTTGATAGTAAGGATGGTAATACACAGGAATATAATGTACCTGGAGCCCTATATTTTCAGCGTTTAACGCTTTATAAATCTCATCTCTGCCTACCTTTAAAGAATCAGACTTAATCCTAATTATATACAGATGTCTTACAGTCTCTGATTCAGGGATTTCCTTCTGAATAACAAGCTGTGGTATCCTTGAAAAAACCTCATTATACCGGTTCACAATTTCGGCCCTTCGTTTCGAAAAAACCTCCAGTTTTTTAAGCTGACTTATTCCAAGTGCTGCTTGAAAATCTGTCATCCTATAATTGTATCCTAATTCTACCTGCTCATTATATCCTTTAAAAGGATTCCGGGTCAACAAAAAAGGGTCCCGAGTTATTCCATGAGAGCGAAACAGCTGCATCTTTTTATAAAACTCCTCATTGTTTGTTAAAATAGCACCACCCTCACCACAAGTAATAGTTTTTACGGGATGAAAACTAAAAGTAGTTAAGTCCGCTATCCCTCCTACATGCACCCCCTTGTATTTAGTACCAAGTGAGTGGGCAGCATCTTCAATAAGTATTAGATTATGTTTTTTGCATATCCCCTTAATTTCATCAAGCTGAACAGCTTGTCCAGTAAAATCTACCGCAATAACGGCTTTCGTCTTATCCGTTATCTTCTTTTCTATTTCCTCCGGGTCAATATTCCATGTGTCCGGGTCAATATCGGCAAATACCGGTTTGCCTCCACAATATAATACACAATTAGCAGATGCCGCAAAGGTAATCGGTGTCGTTATCACTTCATCCCCTGCAGTGATCCCCGCCGCATAACAAGCAGCATGTAAAGCAGCCGTTCCATTTGAGATTGCTACAGCATATTTGGCCCCCGTCAATTCACACAACTTGTTTTCAAATTCCTCCACTTTCGGTCCTGTCGTCAAATACGGAGACCTTAAAACCTCATTTACAGCCCTTATATCATCTTCATCAATATATTGTTTCCCATAAGGGATAGACTCTTCCCGAGTAGGTTTACCGCCTAAAATTGCCAACATTTTAATTCCCCCAAGTTTTTATATTTTATGAATGTATTATAAATTGGTTAGTCTGCTATGTAGATTACTATTAATTGATAGTTTTTCCTTTATTGATAGATTTGTGTAAATATAATATATATTTTATCATATAATTCAAAAAATGGTCTACATATTCTAAATCCACCGTATATGTTCAATAAAATAAATTATCTTGAACTCCCTTCACTGCACAAATGTAAGCATAAATAAGAATACGACTACACCTATAACTTCTTTATAAGTGTAGTCGCTAAATTTATCCTCGTGGAGGAAACGGATCGTTTCCATATGAATATTTTTCTCTTATTCGACCATTTTTCCCGTGAATGATAAGCTCAGATTTCTGGTTTGATGCAATATCCTTTGCAATTCTAAAAGCCTCTTTCTGTGTGTTAGTAACTCTAGTTGCTTTACTATTGCCAGCGCCCTTAACCTGCCACAGCCCGTCTTTTCTAGGTGTTACATGTTGATTCTTGCCCATATCGTCACCTCCTGTAAGGTTGTATGTGGAAGAATCAATCGCCCAACACATTCTTCCTTTTTATATTAAAAACTTTTTAGCTAATATATATTTTAAAAGCTTTTAGCCCATATTCTTTAGCATATATTCTTTTGCCGTTTTTAGTAGTAATCCATGGTCTAAAAATAAATTCTCCATCTTTATCTTTATTGTTTTTTCCACCATCTAATTTGAGATCTTTATGGTTATTTATCAAGAAGCTACCCCCTTTTTTCTAATATGAATTCAACAATTAGGCCGGAAATTTTTCTCTTGAAAAATAACCATAACAATGATAAACTATAATTAAGCAAAGTATAGTGGGCGATTATATATCGTCACGGTTTTTCAAGAAATGAAGCAGTCAAGGCGGCAACCTTGAATTATGCTTCATTTTTTTATTGAACAAAATCCCGACCTAATATTTAAAATGTCAAATTAATATATCTTATTTTTTTATGTAATCTTCATTAACCATAACAATTAACATTTCACTTTTTTCATCATATAGTGCAATAAATTGTTTCGCCTTAGTAATGAAATCTATTTCTGTAATTATAGATAAGTAGTTTATAAAATCTTTAGCTCCTATGCGAATCCAACCGTTACGTTCACGACTTTCAAACTCATAAGCTCTAATCGATGTGCTTTGATTATGTTTTTTTATACCAAGTGCCATTTTCTTTTCGTCAAA
The DNA here is from genome assembly GCA_012839065.1 of Thermoanaerobacterales bacterium. Classification (GTDB taxonomy): domain Bacteria; phylum Bacillota; class Thermosediminibacteria; order Koleobacterales; family Koleobacteraceae; genus DUOC01. The sequence continues at coordinate 6,038 of DUOC01000105.1, forward strand.
TCCAATATTGACTTTGTCCGGATACCCAAGCATCTTTCTACAAACAGGATTAAAAGCAAACCCTAATGAACTAAGAGTAACAATAGGTGCTCCGGCACTTACAAACTCGTAATCAAAATTAAAATCCTTCATAATTCCAACCTCCAACGATTTTCATACTACATATAGTGGTGTTGAACTTATATAGTATATATAGTAGCATAAGAGCCTCTTTAATTAATATTGTAACACAAGCAAAATGGAATTTCAAGTAATTACAGAGAATTAATGTGTAATTATCGGGGAGCTTTTTTATTTTGCTTTACAATAAACATTAATTATTAGTAAC
>DUOC01000106.1 GCA_012839065.1 Thermoanaerobacterales bacterium
AAGGAGGTTATCCTGGAAAAAGGCAGTGAAGCCTAAGCTATCTGAACTGGAGTTCAAGGTGGGAAGGGTAGCAAAACGTGATGTCCTTGACAGTGAAGTTCAAGCTGCAAGAGCAAGGGCGGAATATAATCAAGCGCTGAGGGAGCGGGATATTGCTTATATGAAGCTTAAAGAAATTATCGGATTAGATCTGGATGCACCTATAAATCTTACTTCTGATTTTACATTCAAACTCGGTGATGAAGAAATAAACCTTGAAGAGTCGATTAAAAAGGCACTGAAAGACAGGATTGAGGTAATTCAGGCTGAATATGCCCTTAAAGCAGCCGAAAAAGGCTTTGAAGTAGCAAAGGCTTCCTATGCACCTAATGTTAACATCTATAAGGAAGCAGAGTATGATTATCAGGAAGCACTGCTCAAACTGGAAGATGCTAAAACTGCTGTTGAAACAGATGTGCGTGAAGCATATCTGAAGATGAAAGGTGCAGAGGAAAGTATATCGGTGCTTGAAAAGTCTGTAGAATTTGCACGTGAGAGTGCAAGGCTGGCTAAACTGCAGTATCAAGCCGGTTTTATCAGGAGTATAGATGTTCTGACAGTTGAAAATGCCCTTAAACAGGTAGAAGTTCAGAAGGCAGCAGTTATTTACGGTTATAATCTCGCAAAGGCACAGTTTTATAATGCAATTGGCGGTAGGAACTAGCGTAAGTAGAGGCGGGGTGTCGATGGGGGAGGGTATTATGTTTGATGCAGAAAAGCAGGATAAAAAAAGTATGCTGCTCAATGCTGCGGCTGCAGTTTTTTCCAGAGACGGGTATTATAAGGCGAAGGTTGAAGATATTGCAAAGCATGCCGGTGTTGGAAAAGGCACGATTTATGAGTACTTTACTAGCAAAAAAGCGCTTTTTCAAGAGATGGTAAGGGGCAGCTTAGAAGAATATGAGATCTTGATAAGGCAAGAAGTGGATAGTGTAAAAGGCTGGGATAAAAAACTGGGAAAATTGATTGAAGCAAATATTAAGTTCGCTGCAAATTACAGGGATCTGGCTAAAATTGTTTCCAGTGATCCCGGCAGTATTGGGGAAGCATCTAAAAAATGGTTGATTAATGAGAGGATCTCCATGATTAAGTTTATAGAAGATATAATTTTGTGTGGGATAGAAGACAGTACTTTTAGAGAAGTAGATCCTAATATTACTGCTATTGCGTTTCTAGGTGCACTTGGCTCTGTAGTCGGAAAGCTTTTGTTCGATGATGATCCGTTTCAGCAAAGTGAGGTTAAACAAAAGTTGATGGATATTTTTATAGGTGGGATTGGAAAGAGATATTAGTTTCCGGCAGACAACATATACGTCAGCGTAAAAACACAGACGGGCAAGACACGTGGCTCTGCCCCTATAACAACTGTTGTTATATAGGGGCGGATTTATGTGTCCGCCCGTTTTATTTTTCTACTTACTTTGATTTCAGGATCGCTTATCCTCATCTTTACCTCACAAAAGTTTCTTACCGGAATCACCCTTGCCTTGAAGGTTATTTTTTAACATTTTTCCAAGGTTTTTATAAATTGTGACAGGCTCATCCAGTTGTAAATATTGCTGCGCTTTAATGCCATAATATCAGAATTCCTTTTGATACTATCACCTTTTATTGTGAATGCCATCTTAAACCCTGCTTCTCGAGCATATGTTATTATTGCATCATTATATATACCATATGGATAGGCAAGGGCGTAAACCTTGTTTTCCACTAGTGCTTCTATAAGCTGTTTTGAGATTTTCAGGTCTTTTATTATTTCTGATGGTCTTGCCTGTAAGATTTTGTATCCCCCGTCGAACTTGTTAAGGTCGTGGGTTAAACTCTGCACGTCCATTACATTCGAATCATACATTTCTCTTAGTTGTGACCAGTTGACATGTGAGGAGTATCTTCCTATTGAAGCGGTTTCAACAAACAAAACTCCCTTAAGCCCGTATTTTTTTAATATAGGATATGCATATGTGTAACTGCTTATATGTCCTCCGTCAAATGTTATGAGTACTGATTTATCATTTATTTTCTTACCGTTCAGGAAATTTTCTACGTCTTTTAATGTCAGGGCTTTATAACCATTTTGGTATAAATATTTCATCTGGGCTTCAAAGTTATCTACATCAACTACTTCACTTCTCCCCGCATAGCTCTTAATTTGACTTTTAGGTATAAGGGGGCCATAATTTATAACCGGTATGAATTGTTTCGGTGAATGAATAAGTATTTTCGAGTCTCTTCCGATCCAGTCTATGCTATGTCCCAAAAATTCCATGACTGAACGCAGGGGCATATAGTACTGCCCGTAGTATCTGGGGTATCCTACTGTAATCCTTTTGCCTGTGCTGAGGTTATTGAGGATCCCTTTAGATACTTGGAATTTGAGATAGTCGCCCTGGAAATAAACGGTATATACTCTATTGGAAGCATCATAATATAAATTTGCACCCAGTTTATTGAAAAAAGGCTGTATGGGGACATATGTCCTTCCGCTTATTGTTACCGGCTGAGGTGAGAATTCAACAGGTTTATTATCATAGAATATGTTTATTTTTCCGGCGGCATAAGAAAGTGTTTGGAAGAAGGATGCTAATATGAATACAGCAAGCAGTAAAGCCGTAATTTTTTTCATTAAGTGTCACCTTCCAAAGATTTGAGTTTATCTAAGTATATATTCTATTAATTAATTAAATAACCTTTTTTTAATTAAAACCAAATTTTTGTAAGAAACTTGCATTTGACCTAAAATAAAGGTATAATCTAGAAAGATTGAACAAAGGATAACAAAAGATAATAAAGCTCAATATAATAAGACAAGGAGGTTCATTATGAAGGAGAGGGTTCAGGAGGCTATCGATAAAGTCAGGCCGGGTCTTCAAGCTGATGGCGGGGATGTAGTATTAGTTGATGTTGATGAGCAGCAGGGTATAGTTAAGGTTAAATTGACAGGATCATGTCAGGGCTGTCCTTTTGCGACTATTACCCTTACTGAAGGGATTGAGAAGATTATCAAGGCTGAAGTTCCGGAAGTAAAACGAGTTGTAGCTGTTTAATTTTAGACCCCGGTTCTGTCTGAAACCGGGGTTTGCTTATATCATACTATTTCAACATTTATATTGTTTTCTTCTACCTGCTCTATTAAGGAGTTTATGATATCATCCTCGAATGCAGAACGCTGGGTTTTTCCGACAATGATTTCATTTACCTTGTTTTCTTTAGCAAAATCGGATAGAGCAGAATGGACCTTTTTACCGACCAGTATTCCAACCCTTCCTCCCAATCCCTGTGCATATTCGAACAGTTCTTGGAGGATTGAATACTGTTGGAGGTCTTTTGATATAAAATCAGATTTATTTACATATACGGCGCAGAACTCGCCCTTTACTTCTTCTGCCCTTTGTGCAGCTTTATTTATTAAACGTTTGCAGCCGGATTGAGGTGTTATACATACCATGATTCTGTAATTTACTTGGGGATCGTAGTGTGTTACCATTTAAAAGAAGATCCTCCTTTCATTCAGCAGTTATAGATCAGTTAATCAAAAGATTAACTTGCATACTAATCATATGTTATACCAGGTTTTATTATTCCTGCATAGTTTAGTATGCTCTATATTAAAACACTTGTCAAGTGAATTTTATGTTAATAGCAGGTGGCAGGATAGGAAGTGTTGGTACTATTTTAAGTACTTAAAGGAATTGTTGTTTTGGCGTTGAATTATTTCAAGAGAAATACTAAGATAGGAGGAGTTTATGTGTATGAAGGAACAGATACAGCAAAAAAAAGGAAGCAGAAGTCGCCTATTATTGAGTATGATGGGAAACGCTATCTGCGTATTCCTATCAGAACCCACCTTATAACAGATAAGGATAATATTGTTGATGTAGTTAAAAAGTATACGGAGGGTATAGCTGAAGAAAATGATTTTGTTGTAATAAGTGAGAGTGCAGCAGCTATAACCCAAGGCAGGGCTATACCGCTTGATTCTATTAAACCTTCACTGCTTGCCAGGTTTTTATGCCTTTTTGTAAAAAAGGTCAGCTATGGGATTGGGCTCGGCAGTCCGCAAACGATGGAAATGGCTATTCGGGAAGTAGGGGTTATACGCATACTTTTTGCGGCTGCTGTTGGAGGTATTGGGAAATTGCTGGGTAGAAGCGGTGATTTCTATAGAGTTGCAGGGATGCAGGCCGCCCTTATAGACGGTGCGGCTGATTATGTAATTCCTCCTTATAATAAGTACGTGATTTTAGGACCTAAAGAGCCGAAGAAAATGGCTGATGATATTAAAAGGGCTACAGGGCTTGAAACTGCGATTGTGGATGTAAATGATATTGGCGGATCTTGGGCTATCGGGGTTTCTGACGGTTTAGACAAGACTCTTGTTGAACAGGTTTTGATGGATAATCCCTTAGGGCAATCTGATGAACAGACACCGATTGGGCTGGTCAGACTTGTCCGAGAGGAGAAAGAATTTGTACAGGAAACTTAAAGGGAAGGCAGCTTTTGCTGCCTTTTGTCGTTTAATAAATCAATATAGAAGATAGGATCATTAAAACAGCATTGAATATGGTTCCCCCAAGGATGCTTCGCGTTTTGATAAAGATATAGCCGGCGATTAAAGAGACTGATGGGATTGCCAGAAGCGAATTAAGCCAAATCTCCGGTTCTGATCCAATATAAAAAAGTCCGTAGGCTAAGTAAGGAACACCTGATAATAGTGATGTGGCAATGAGAGCAGCCCACTGTCCGATATATTTTTCTAGAGTTGTTTGTATAAAACTTCTTGAGATGATTTCCCTGCAGAGGGAGATTATTAAAGGCAGCAGCAGGACACTTAGTTTAATAGGATGAAATCCTTGAGGCAGGTGTAGGGTGCCCATGAAGAAACCCAAGATGCCCAGTGTTGTTCCAAGAATGAAATTTCTTAAGGGGTAATCCCAATTAAACCCTAATTCTTTTAAATCATATCCCTGTTTGAACTTGATAAAAATTGAAAGGGCAGCTGCCACCAGATAAAGAAAGATTTCTATGTTAAGATTGTAGGCTTTTGATAGTATCAAAACAAGGAGATATGACAGGGTTAAAGCAGAGAAAACCCCCCATTCGGTTTTCGGGTCTATAAATACATAATTTTCGTGTCCGGTTTTTTTAGCAATGTCTAATGTTACAACGAAAGCGGCAATTAAGAGAATGGATGTCATGCCCAGTATCCCAATACCTAAACAATTATAAACCCGGATTGGGGGATAAGCAGGTACATCCTGTTCGTGTTTAAAGGTGATTTTTTTACCTGTTTCGGGTTTGAATACTACATTTTTTGCTTCTATATATTTCACCTTACCGTAATCTTCTGTGTATATAACAGAGAGCAGATTATCAGATGAAGGCGGATATGTCCTTATTTGGTTAAAGGGTTTTGCATAGAAGAAAGCTGTATTGTTTTCACGCATTATTTTATTAGCTGCTTCAATCGTAGGTGCATTGCAGGTTTTATTAAGGATAAGGTTTTCGCGCAGGTATAGATAGTCCTTGGGCTGTAAAGGTATGTACAGTGCTTTAAAGGAGTTTTCGATATCGTCTGTTGGTGTCTTGAGATGGAAATTTCCTTCACCTAGAACTACTATGCAGTATACCATGTCCCTCTTGTATCCGGGAATAAGATAACCGGCTTCATCTATTTTGAAGTTTATATATTCTCCTTCTAATTCCAGGTTATCAAAACAATATATTTCGTTTATGGAAAAACCATAATTTAATATACCCAGTCCGGATTGGCCGTAACTTATAAATAGAAGGATTACGAATCCTAATATGATTAATGAAATTATTGTTATAAGTATAATGCCGAATGGGTTTTTATTAGGGTCTTTTAGAAACGGGAATTTTGTAAATATGTAATTCAATGTTTTTACCCCTTTCTCTTAATCAATATGTTATGGGGACGTTTTTCGCAACAGTTCTATTTTTATTTTTGTAGGGCGGTCTTTGACCGCCCGTTAGTGTATACCGGTTCATCCTAAAACTATCTAATGTTTTTATACTGAACTTTTATTTATTATGACAATAAATTTTATATTTCTATATTTTTCTTTAAATCCCTTTATAAAAGTTTGAACGAATTTAAAACAGACATCATACTGTTGAATGATGCCTGTTTCTTGTGATATTAAGTCGAAATAGGCAGGCAAAGTAAAATATGATTGTCGAAGTTGCGATTTCCCGGGAAATAATGTCGATTGTTAGTGGGAAATTTGTATTTTATGTTTCGACAATTTTTATATTTTATTTATAAAAAGGGTATATATGTCGGAAGTGGTGTTTTCAGATCTGAATATTCCTTCAAAAAAATTTCTATAGTTTTGGCCAGGGATTCGATGCCTTTTTCAATTTCCTGTTTATTTGTTGCTGCAAAACTTAATCTAAAACAGGGAACCGGCGTCTGTGACGGGTTAAAAAAGCTGCCCGGCACAAATAAGATGTCTTTCTTTAGACATTCAACATACAGGTTGTCTGAATTGTATCCTTCCGGCAAGCAGATCCAGAAGTTGAGCCCGCCTGCTGGGGGAACGAATTTAATTTCTTCCGGTAAATATTGTTTTAGAGATTGAAGCATTGTATCATATCGTTCTTTATAAATTCTTTTTGTTGATTCTATGTGAGAAGGCATTATACCCTTCCTTAAATACAGATCAAAAGCCCTCTGCAGGAAGCCTGATGTTGATATATCTGAAGAGTGTTTTGCCTCGATTAGATCATTATACATGTCAGGATGGGCTATGAGAAAAGCGATTCTTAACCCGGGCATAAATATCTTTGAGAAACTCTTTATATATACGACACGATTGTTTTTATCATCTGATTTTAATGGATAGACTTTTTCATATGAGAAACTGAGATCGCTCAGGTGATCATCTTCTATTATTAGGAAATCGTACTTTTCTGCCAGTTCCAAGATTCCCTTTCGAGTAGATGGCGAATATAGATAGCCTGTAGGATTTTGAAAACATGGCATTATATACACGAATTTTGGCCGCTGTTCTTTTAATTTGATCTCCATATAGTTGAGATCGATTCCATCAGGATTTATTGGTATTTGTACAAGTTTTGCGCCCCTGGAAGTGAACGCTGATATTGCACCTGCATATGAAGGATTTTCTATGAATATGCAGTCCCCGGGTTTAATAAGGACTTTGGTTATGATGTCAATTCCCTGCTGTGCACCGGAGATTATCTGTATTTCTTCGGGTGAAGATTTGATGTTGTAAGTGTGAATGTACTCGGCAATAGATTCTCTGAGCGGGTAATATCCTTGGCTTTCCTGGTAGCTGAAGGCAAAGCCTTTATCTCTTTCTAATACTTCGTTTAATACGTTTTTGAATTCTTTTACAGGGAAGAGTTCGGGGGAAGGTGATGCACTGGCGAAGTTTATGATCCCGGGCTTTATTCTGATTTGTCCTCTGTCGATCAGGTTATATTCGTTATATTCTATTTCCAAGAGTAGATTGCTGCGGTTTGAAGCTGTAGTTTGTGCTTCTGTTGGAGATTTTCTATATGTAACATAGGTTCCGCTTCCTACTCGAGATGATGCAAGCTCTTGTTCTTCGAGGTACTTGTAGGCATTCACTACCGTTATGGGATTTACATCTAATTCTGCCGCTAATTTTCTTATGGGCAGTAGTTTTTCTCCCGGCTTTATTTCTCCGCTAGTTATTAACGATTTTATATGTTCTGCTATTTGCATATATAAGGGAAGATTTTTTGAGGCATCTAATTTGATTTTATATTTGGTTTCCAAATAAATCCCACCTATCAGTACAATTTTGTTCTAACCATTACACTTATTATATTTTACTTGGTGGGCTTTGTCAAAGCATACCGGATTTGAGTTTGGAAGTGTTTTCGCTTACTTCGCTAATCTAAATCTTCCTAATGGAAAGTTTTCATACTGCACGGCTGCAGTGATCGGAATTTATCATTTTTTTTGATTAAAGGGAATTTTCTAAAAGGATTTTAAATAGTCCTGAAGAATTCTTACAAAGTATTAAATACATTTATGAAAGGGGATTAGTTATGGATCTTGTAATTAAAGCAGGGAAGGTGTTTGATCCGCGATGGGAAAGCTTTAAGGAGCTTAATATCGGTATAAAACATGGAAGAATTGCTGCTTTAACGGAAAAAGATCTGTCAGGTAATACGGTAATAGATGCAAATGGATTGATTGTCAGTCCCGGTTTCATTGATATCCACAGTCACAGTGATAAGAATTTCAAGGTTCAAGAAAACAATTTTGAGACATCGGAAGCCGGGCTGAGGATGGGTGTAACGACACTTGTAGGTGGGAACTGTGGTGTAAGTCCTTTAAACTTTAAAGAATATAAAGATTATATCGATGCAAATGGGGCGCCCAATAACTATTTAGGTTTTATGGGGCATAATACTCTTAGATCTGCTGCAGGAAGAACTGATTGGTATTCTCCTGCCAATAAGCAAGAGATTGAAAAGATTAAGGAGATGCTTAAAGAAAATATGGAGGAAGGTGCGATTGGGCTTTCGCTTGGGCTTGAATATACTCCGGGTGCGGATATTGAAGAAGTGCTTGAAATATGTGAAGCATTGAAGGATTTCCATAGCCCTCTTATAAGTGCCCATTATCGGTATGATGCAGATAGGGGATTAGAGGCTGTAGAAGAGATGATTGATATTTCCAGACTTTCAGGTATACCGATGCAGATATCGCATTTGAACAGCGGTATATGTTTTGGGAACGCGGAGGAAAGTATTAAAGTTATTCATAACGCCAGGGAAGAAGGTATAAATGTAATGGCTGACTGCTACCCTTATAATGCTTTTAGCACTTATATAGGTTCAGCTGTTTTTGACCCCGGATTTCTAGAAAGATGGGAGGCAAAATATGAAGATCTTTTAATAGCAGAAGGTGAGTATGCTGGGCAGTATTGCACGGAAGAGCTGTTTTATAAACTTCGGAAGGAAGACCCCGGCATATATCTGATTGCTTTTGTTATGAGAGAAGATGAGACCATAACAGTAATGAAAGAGTCATTTACGATGATAGCAACTGATGGTTTAGTTAGAAACGGGCAGGGGCATCCCAGGGCTTCAGGTACTTTTCCACGTGTTCTCGGCAGATACTCAAGGGAACAGAAAGCCCTTACATTAAAAGAAGCTTTATATAAGATGACGGTCATGCCTGCCCGGAGGCTCAATTTAAGGGATAGGGGGATTATAGAAGAAGGGGCTTTTGCTGATATTACGATTTTTGATTATAATACAGAGATAGATTTGGCGGATTTTACGAATAGTTCTCTTGCACCAGAGGGAATCAAATATGTTATAGTTAACGGCAAACTTGCTGTTTTTGATGGCAGGATTGTAAATAACAGATTGGGTAGAATTTTATAGAAAACTTTATATAAGAGGGCTGTTATGTTATACTTGGAGACTTAATTAAAATAATAAGTGATTTATAAAGAAGTATTGCAGATATTAAGTTTTTTGATTATAATACGATATTGGATGGCTCGATTTTACAATAATTCTCGTCCACTGCAAGGTATTAAATGTATGCTATTAACGGTGAACTAATTTTTATGGACGATAATTTAATAAAACATTAGAATGGAGTGTAGAAATGATTTTAGTAATAGATGTGGGGAATACAAATACGGCTCTTGGGGTCTATGAAGATGAAAAGCTTAAAATAAATTGGAGGGTTACTACTCGTCAACAGACATCTGATGAACTTGGGTTGATTCTAAAGAACCTTTTTGACTGTGAGGGGCTTGATAGAACCACAGTAAGTTCTATTGTTGTTTGCTCTGTTGTACCGCCCCTTATGCCTATACTTGAGAGGGCGTGTGAAAAGTATTTCGGGCTCCTGCCACTAGTAGTAGGACCGGGGACAAAAACCGGTGTAAATATAAGATATGATAATCCTAAAGAAGTAGGTGCTGACCGAATTGTGAATGCAGTTGCAGCATATCATCTATATGGTGGTCCTGTTATTATAGTGGATTTTGGAACTGCGACTACTTTTTGTGCAGTAAACAAACATGGCGAATATATGGGTGGGGCTATAAGCCCGGGGATAAAAATTTCTACAGAGGCATTGTTTACAAAGGCTGCCAAGCTTCCCCGCATCGAATTGGATAAGCCTGAAAAAGCTATAGGGCGTAATACCGTTTCTAGTATGCAGTCAGGTATCGTGTACGGATACATAGGGCTAGTTGAGTATATGGTCGACAAGTTTAAAGAAGAATTAGAGGAGCCTGATACCTTTACCGTTGCTACAGGGGGGCTGGGCAGATTGATTGCCAGTCAATGCAAAAATATTAATGCAATTAACCCTAATTTGACTTTGGAAGGGCTTAGAATTATATACGAAAAAAATAAATCTGACCTTTAAGAATATATATACAGCTCCTATGCAAATAATATTATAAAGCATAGGAGGTGATGCGATTGGGCCCTAAGATCGGTGTCGAAGACAATCTCAGACCCGTTAAAAAATATTTGTCTCGTAAGGGGTACGAAGTTTGTTCTATTAAAGAAGATACACTGGAAAGTTTTGATGCTGTTGTAATTTCGGGTATGAGTGAGAATTTTCTTGGTATGCAGGATACTGAAACGGGAGCACCTGTAATAGATGCTACAGGGCTAACTCCTGAGGAAGTATACGATAGGATTAGAGATGGCTTGAAACGAAAGTAAAGGCAAATTAATAATTCGGCGCCTGGAGATTGCCGCAGGTTTCTGATACTGTGGTGAACTTGCAGGCGCTCGCTATTAGTAGGTGTTGAACCAAACGGGATGATACTGGGGTTATTTCCTGTAGGTCCACATGCCAAATTGGGGACGGCTCCAAATTATTTATGGCGGGTCTGCAGTGCCCATTTTGTTGTTGGTGCTGTCTATGAATTATGCGACATAATGATTGAAGGGGCGAACTGAGTTGTGATATGGTCAAAACACTAAGGGACGTACCTTCTGTGTTCGCGGTATCCCTGTTCGAAGGGCTAG
>DUOC01000107.1 GCA_012839065.1 Thermoanaerobacterales bacterium
ATCAAATAATAATTATTAGATAAAGTTCAAGGAGGGCTGTAAATGTACTATGAAACTCATGAAACACCGATAAGAGTGAAACCCACACCTATAACATACGGAGAAAAAGTTACTGTGTACTATAATGGTCATCTTGGGCAAAACCCCGATGATGAAATCTATGTTCGTACAGGTTATGGTAGAAATGATGATTGGAGAATGGTTCGAGATATAAGAATGGAAAAAACGGCTGATGGATGGGAGACATCTTTCTCCGTAATGGATGATTCCAGATTGAATCTGTGTTTCCGCGATAATAAGTACAAATGGGATAATAATTACGGCAGAAACTGGAGTTTTGCAGTTCATAATGGAGGATTAAGGATTTAAGCTTTAAAGGGACCCTGTTTACAAAATATTATGGGTCCCTACTTACTTTATCCATTTTTAATTTTACCCATGGGCAAAACCTCGAAAAGAACAGTACCTCCCTCTGTATAAGGAGGCCCCGGATCAACACACTGCCATAGACGCCCCTTAAGCCCCAACTTATCCAAATCGACACCTAATCTTACAGCAAAAATTACCGGCATTATATTTGATAATGCATATCCACAAACATTATCCGACTTTTCTAATGAGATATTAGCCCCTTCAATAACAATTTTATCACCTGGTTTAATATGTGCAGCACATTTACCTTTAACCTCTCTTGCGATAACTACAACATCCCTTGTTACATCTACTACTCTTTTTACGGGCTGCATATTAAACACCTCCGTATTTAAGCATTATATTTAGAGCTTCTTCTCCTGTCATCCCCTGTTTTATTCCGATTTGTGCAGCTTTTTTTGTCATTTCCTTCACTTCGGCTTTAAGAAGATCCTCAAAACTCTTTACACCGGTTATTCTGGCGGCAATAATTTCTCTCTCCGGATGCAGTGCATCCATCGCTTCAATATAAAGAACACCGCACATTATATAGCCTATTTCAGGTGCAATTATTGACAAAAGTTTAGTTTTAGGGTAATTAACCTCTACACCTACTACATACCCATTATCCAGTTTTATGGGATTCATTTTTACCATATGATCCCCTCCTAAACGATTTTTTGTTGTTCTTTAAAATAATTTTTAACATCATCAATTACTGTCTCTATATGCTCTTCCATAGCAGTTTCCGCATCTTTCGGAACTCGTCCGCAGATTGCATTAACTACTTTAACATGATCAACTAAAATTCGTGCTCCCATTTCCTGTCGTATACGAATTAACAATAGATGTAATTTTTTGCTCTTAATCAGGAAGTTTAATGTCGATCTTAAAACTTTATTCCTAGACATATCAGCAATCATATCGTGGAATGATAAATCATGTCTTGCTATTTCCTGTTCACTTTCCAACAAGCTGATACTTCTATTTACATTTTCTTTTAAAAATATTAATTCTTCCTCTGTAGCGTTTAATGCTGCAAGTCTCGCAGATTCTTTCTCTAATATCTTTCTAACCTCAAGAATCTCACGTAATTCCTCGTAAGTATTGTTTTCTAATATATTAAGTAGTTCAATCCCAAATTTGTTTTTATATCTTTTGTTTTCCAATTCTTGTAAATAAACCCTGCCATAATCAGTAAGAACTCTTCCTTGATAGCCGATCCTTCTGCTTAGGTTTTTGAAATCCATTTTTCTTAACATTCTTCCTATTTTAGCTTCTCCAACTATTATATCATAAGTCTTTAATTTTTCACTTAACAATCCTGATCCTATAGGTCCATCACTATTAGACATCAATTTCATAATCCAATATTCAATCTCATCATTTTGCGTAAATAAGAGTTTACTATCCATATTCAATCTGTCACCCCTATTCCGTAACCTCTTTTTTAGCCTTAATCTCTCTATAAATAGTAAACACTACCGAAAGAACGGCAATTATAATCAGTACTAAGCTTATGGGTCTGGTAAAGAATATGCTTAGACTTCCATCAGATTTAAGTAGTGAATTTCTAAAAGACGTTTCAGCTAATGGACCTAATATTATAGCCAGGGCTATCGGGGCAAGGGGATAACCGTTTTTCTCAAGGAAATACCCCATAATACCAAAACCTACAGCTATACCCATGTGGAAGATAGATGACTCAGCTGCAAAAGCCCCTACCAATGAAAAGATTGCAATTGCCGGGAGCAGAACAGACTTTCGGATAGTAGCAATCCTGGCAAATATATTAGCCCCCGCCAATCCGGCAACAAGCATAACTATATTTGCTATAAGGATTCCCGCAAAAAGCGGCCTGATTATATTTAAATGGTCCCTGAAAAGAAGTGGACCGGGCATCAACCCTTGAATAGTTAGTGCTCCCAATAAAACTGCAGTTACAGCATCTCCCGGAATTCCCAGTGTTAACATAGGTATCATAGCTCCGCCGGTTACGGCGTTATTAGCAGATTCACATGCCGCAATACCTTCTATTACTCCTGTCCCATATTTATCACGTTGTTTAGAAGTCCTTCTTGCTTCACTGTATGCTACAAAAGAAGCTATATTTGCTCCAGCACCGGGGAGTGCTCCTACTAGAGTGCCTATTATACTTGATTTTAAAAAAACAAAAGCACAGTCTTTAATTTCTTTTAAAGAAGGTACGGTTCGTCCGATTTTGTTAGTTATTCTTCCTATTTCCTCACTCTTCTCCAACATCCTGAAAACCTCTGAAACAGCAAACAAACCAATTACTGAAGGCAGAAGAGGAAATCCTATCATTAATTCAAAAACACCAAAAGTAAATCTGGGGTGTGGAATAATATAATCTAACCCGACCGTTGAAAGAAGTAGCCCTATTGTACCTGATATCATTCCTTTTAAAAAGGACTTACCCGATACGGAGAATATAATGGTAAGACCAAAGAATGCAAGTGCAAAGTATTCCGGATAGCTAAATTGGAGTGCAAAGTTGGAAATAATAGGTGATAGCCAGATCATAACACCTGCACTAAATATTCCGCCTATAAATGATGCAACTGCTGCCATTCCAATAGCCTTGCCCCCTTGACCTTTTACAGTTAAGGGATAACCTTCAATAGCTGTTGCAGCAGCACCAGGAGTGCCCGGAGCTCTTACTAATATAGCAGTTATAGATCCTCCAAACATTGAGCCACAGTAAATCCCCATAAGCATAATAAGAGCGGGTATCGTTTCAAGCCCAAATGTAAAAGGCAGCAAAAGAGAAATAGCAAGTGTAGCGGTAAGACCAGGAATTGCACCGACAATAATTCCTGAAATAACTCCAATAATAATAAAGATTAAATTTCCGGGCTGAAGTACTACTAAAAAAGCATCTAAAAAATCCATAACTAAAACCCCCTGTTAAAAGAACATTCCTTGTGGTAAATTAACTCTCAGAAAAACTTTAAAAACAAAGTATACTATACCCAATAAAACCGCCGACTGAAAAATCATTAATGCTAAACCCTTTATATTTGAAAAACTGCTTTCTGAACCCTGTACAAGTATTGAAAGTCCACAAAAGTAGAAAAACGTCGTTACAACAAATCCAACCTTCTTAAACAGCAAAAAATACAGCACACTTAATAAGATCCCTATATTGGGTTTGTAATTTATTTTTTTAGAACTATCTGTACTTTTCTCCTCACCTTTAAAGGAACTTATAATAAGGATTACAGATAGAATAATAAGGAGTATGGAAAGGAGTCTGGGCCAAAAAGCAGGCCCTGCTCCCTGTACAGGGGTTACTGGAAATGTATAGGTATCTATAAACATAACAACCGAAATAATAATAAAAACTATACCAGCTATGAAGTCCTTCTTGTTCAAAGTATCACTTCCCTATGATTAATTACAGGTCCCGCCAGCGAAGGCAGGACCTGATAAATGTTTTAAAATTTTTACAACAGACCGAATTTCTTCATAACACCTTCAACTACAGGATACTGATTTTCTATATATTTAATAGTATCTTCATGGTCAAGATACATAGCGCCTATATCACTTTCCTTAGCCCATTCTTGGAATTCAGGATTATCAAAAGCCTTTTTACCTGCTTCTCTTAATATCTCAAGAACAGGTTCCGGTGTCCCTTTTGGAACAACTACTGCCCTCCAACTGTCATATTTCACATCATATCCAAGTTCTTCAAATGTAGGTGTTTCAGGGAATTCTTCTGATCTTTTGTCGCTCATCACAGCAAGCATTCTAAGTGTGCCTTCTTTTAGGTGAGGTCTGGAAGCAGTCGTCGTTGTTATCATAGCATCCAAGTGTTTACCGAGCATTGCAGCCAATTGGTCAGCTGACCCTGTAAATGGTATATATTTGTATGCTCCTTCTGTTCCTGTTGCTTCTTCCATAACCACACCGGCCTGATGCCACAAACCGGCTTCACCTGCAATACCAATTTCAAGTTTTTTGCCTTCTGCTTTAGCTTTTCTGCTTGCTTCAAGGAAATCTTCCAAGGTGTTCCAAGGTGAATCTCCATGAACTATAAGCACACAAGTTTGCTTTGTAAACATATTGATTATGTCAAAATCTCTATAAGAAACAGGAGCAAGCTTCTGAGCTTCAACAGTAAGGATATCAAATGTTAAAAGAGCCAGTGTATATCCATCGGGTTCGGCTTTTGCTGCTGCAGACCAGCCGATGGATCCGTTTCCGCCCGTCATATTGGTAACGTTTATATCTACTCCTCCCATTTCCTGGCTCATATAATTCAAGAAGGTTCTAAAAGCCGTATCCGAGCTCCCGCCTGCAGACCATGGTGAAATAGCACTAATAGGCTTATTTGGATATTCTACCTCATCTTCATTTGGTTTCCCTTCTTGCCCCCCGCATCCGGCCAATGCGAGAGTTAACATACCAATTAAGGCAACAACAATAACCCTTTTTAATAAATTTTTATTACCAAACATCCTATTCTCTCTCCTCTCAAATTTACTAATAATTATTAAGTGCTCTTATTTTCATATACATCGATACATTTACTTGTTTCCGATTCACCTCCAATGCTAAAATTATTATTAAAACACTTATAGTAATCTATATTCTGTAAGCTTGAGCGTTAATCACAGCTTCAATTATTGTTAACTTATCAGATTTCAGTGCGGTATTAACAGCAGCCCTTACCTCATCTGTCGCCTCTACTCTAAATCCCTGTATGCCGAAAGATTCAGCCAGTTTAACATAATCAGGATTAGTAAATGAAGTCCCGTATACAGGTATACCTTTTCGTTCTTGATTCATCTGTATAAGACTTAGCGCCCTATCATTAAAGATAACTGCAATAATCGGAATATTATTCCTTACAGCAGTCTCTATCTCTCCCAAATACATACCCATACCGCCATCACCTATAAAAACTATTACCGGTTTGTCTGGATTTAAAAGCTTTGCTGTCAAAGCAGCAGGGAAACCATAACCCATTGAAGAAAGCCCATTTGAAAGGAAAAAGGTCTTTGGTGAATATGTTTTCCACATCTGCCCCACGAGAAACTTATGCGCCCCTACATCAGCAGTTGCAACAGCATCTTTCGGTACAATTTCCCTGATAATTTCAACTACTTCATAAGGGGTCAGCCCATCAACAGCAGGGGTAATTGTTTTGTAGAGCTCTTTTCTTACCGCATCTATAGTTTTCTGTTCCCATTTTTTATCTTCATTCAATCGTTCGTTTAAACCTTCAAGTATAGAAAATATATCTCCCACTATCTCAATCTCTGCAGGATAAAATTGGTCTGTGTTAGGAACACTTGAGATATGGATAACCTTCGCATCCATATCCCACGGTTTATCTAATTCGGTTATATCATAACCGATATTAATTGTGAGATCGGCTTTTCGCACAAAGTCTCTAATCACTTTGTCCCCTTGCATTTCTATTACACCTACAAATAAAGGGTGATCCTCCGGCATAATCCCTTTGGCTTTTGGAGTTACAACTACCGGAATTTGAAGTTTTTCCGCCAGTTTAATTATTCCCTTGTCAGCTCCAACACTCCTAACAACATCTAAACCTGCAAGCATTATAGGCGTTTTTGACTTTGATACAACTTCAACAGCCTCAGATAACCCATATCCTCCTACATCAAAAACCTGTGGCAATCTATATTTCACCGAAGGTATAGAATTTTGCATGCTTTTGGCTTCCTGAACCGCTACATTGCTGGGAAATTCTAAATAAACAGGCCCCGGTCTTTCCGAAACAGCTGCATGAATCGCTTTATTTATAACAGCCCCAACATTTTCGCTGTTAATTGTTGCACACCACTTAGTAACAGGTCTATATATACTCTTTAAATCTAACTGTTGATGTACGGCGGTCTCATAAATATCTGTAGA
This sequence comes from Thermoanaerobacterales bacterium, assembly GCA_012839065.1. Classification (GTDB taxonomy): domain Bacteria; phylum Bacillota; class Thermosediminibacteria; order Koleobacterales; family Koleobacteraceae; genus DUOC01. The sequence goes on from DUOC01000107.1 coordinate 6,322, forward strand.
TAACTGACCTGTTATGACAATCATGGGAGCCCTATCCAAGTATCCATTTGCAACACCTGTAAGCATATTTGTCGCCCCTGGTCCTACTGTTGCAAGACATACACCGGGTTTTCCCGTAATTTCTCCATATACACAAGCCATAAAAGATGCAGCTGACTCGTGCTTTGTTAAAATAAATTTAATCCCTGCCCTGCGGAAAGCGTCCATTAAAGAAGTAACTTCACCACCTGGAAACCCAAAGACATATTCAATACCTTCTTGTTTTAACGTCTTGGCTACAACATCACTTGTCGTTAACAAAATTATATGCCTCCTTCAAAAATTATTATAGAGAGAGTCTATCGCCCATCATCGAGGAGGGGCGACAAGAGTTTGTTATGTTTTCTACATATTAAAAAATAATCCTTCTTTTATAGAAATATTTTTTAAATAAATCTACATAATTTAAAAAAAATACCTCAATTTATGAGGTATAATATTATTGTTTTAGGCTTTTTCTAATGTAATAATATGCTAATAAAAGCACAAACGGGGTAGTAATATGGGTTAAAGTAAACAGCCCTATACCCCAAAATTCATTTATATAGCCTAACGCAAAAAGTGAATTTTCTCTTATCGTTTCTTCTATTAGGCATCTAAGAATCTGATGGTAAAAAATAAAAGACCAGAACTGATACCCTGGCGGGGGGTTCTTCTTTTCAACCTTAAAATACCTTATCAACAAAACTAACCCAATAAGAGAAGCAATCGGTTGAGCAGGCCATCTTCCAAACCAAAATCCGGTCATCCTGCCGAGGATTTCATGATTAAATATATTTCCTATCCTAACCAGAATATAGCCTGTTGCAAGACCCGGGACAACGAAATCGGAAAGCCTTGCAAGATCTAGTCCGTGTTTCCGTGTATAAATATTTCCTGCAATCAATCCTCCCAGTAGCCCCCCATGCCACGCTAACCCACCTTCATAAACCTTGAAAACTTGTATCGGATCACTTATAAACCAGTGGGGATAATTCGCTAAAACGAACATAAGACGAGCTCCTACTATTGCGCTTATCATAACTGCAATAACCCCGTTCAGAAGTGTTTCTTCTTTGTACCCGTACTTTTTCCCGGCACTGACAAGATAATAAACACCTACTAAAAATGAAATAGCCATAAATATTCCATACCAATAAACCTTAAATGGCCCAATAGTAAAAGCAATTGGGTTTAAATGCTCTATCAACATATTTACAGGTTCCTCCTATTTTACTTTTATTCAAGAGGGTAGTCAAAAAGCTCTTCATACCTAATTACACCTTCCTCTTCAAAATCAGGGAAATCAAAATTAAGCTTTTTATTAAAATTATCATAGTTCAATAATATATTAAATCCTATATTCTGATATTCATCACTTGTTCCGTTCCTCTTTAAATTTAATATTCCTCTTAATTCCTCATATTTTATTAGTTTCTTATCGATACCAATTTTTATCGAAAGTTCCGTTACTTCCATCAAGTTTTTTAGTTCCTCAAAATTTTCTTCCGTATCTATAATCAAATTAGTCATAAGTATCCCGCTAAAAATATCCATTATATGGTCAATGTCCTCATCTGTAATATTAACCATAATCACTTCTGACACTTTTTCACCCTTATTATCTTCTACAAGAGAAAAATTCCTTCCATCCAGAGACTTGAAAAATTCAAGCTGTAATTCTTTCCTCTTATTTTCATCGAGTTCTCTCTGCTTTTGTATATCTTCTATACCTTGTTCTTTTGCATATTCATATGTATCTAAATAAAAATAATAAGAAAACATGGGCATTTTTATCCATACTTCATGGTCTTTTGTATATAAATTAACCTGCATGCTTAACCCCATAATATCATAGTTCATATCTACTGTCTGATAAAAAGGTTCTTTTTGATATTTCCCTTCAAAAGATACCTCTATATCTAATTCACTAACCGGTCTTTGAGAACTCTGCTCAAAGCTCATACTGCCGGTCATAGTATAGCTGTTTAACTTCAATTGGTTTTCTACAGCTTTAATTATTTTTTCTTTCTCTGTCATTTGACTGCATCCGGCTGCAAACAAAAATAAAAAAACTGTTGTAACCGATATGATAATAATTTTTTTATATTTTTTCATAATTACCCCCTCATGCCTAAACATTAAATAGAATATTCTACTTCTAATAAAATATTACTCTCTTCCTGTATTTATTTCCAAAGAAAAAGCTGCATACAAAATTTATTATATAACTGACTGCCATTTTATACAAGCGCAAATTTGCAAATTTGGGGACGGTTCCAAAATATTCATGGGCTTGTGGTTTAAAAGCGATTCTGTAGGCTAGCTGTAGGAAGATTTTTTAACTATTACCTATAGGTATGAGGGGAAAAAAATTTCAACGATTAGCTTGTTTTTGCTTGTTGGTCTCACTACTGTCAATATGCAGTATCCCAATCTCCTTATCTCCTTTTATAAAAACTATACTTTTAGGAGAAATAGAGGCTTCAAGAATAACTTCTAACCCTAAAACCCCTTTGATAAAGCTTGTACCAATCTCAACAATTGGAACAAGTGTATACTCACCGACTTTTACGGGATTCCCTATAACCCTTTCATTCTCTTTTATCTCTTCAATTAATGCCTTTCTGTCTGCAAACATATATGTACTTCCTTTCCGGCTGATTATTACATATATTAACCTTATTTATATTTGTATATTCATAATTTCATATTTTATCCTTTATTTATAGAGTTCTCTAAAACTTTTAAAGCTTCTTCAGCCATTGCTTTATGGCCTTCAGGGCTGGGATGTGCACCGTCAAAGTCATAAATATCTTTCATTAAACCTTTTTTGGGGTCAACCATTTTACTGTAAAAGTCTATTATAGCTAAATTCTTACTAAAACAATACTCTTTAATGCTGAAACGGAATTTCAGCAGCTTCTTTTCTGCAAATTCATCATCAACAGGTGGTGTAATCCCTACAATCGGTATTATATTATTACTTACTGCAATATCTATCATTTCCCGGTAATTATATATCATGTCTCCATAAGGGACAAAACCAAAAGCGTCATTTGCACCTCCTGTAATAATAACATGGGAAGGCTGTTCTTTAACAACATCATCTTCAAAACGATAAAGCATACCTGATGTATAATCACCGTTTATGCCTTTATTTACTATATTTATACCATATTCATTTCGAAGTATGCCTACCCATGACCTTTCTTGGCGAAATGGGAACCCAAATGTTAAAGAATCGCCTATCGCAATAATTTTATGTTCCAAGAGACGAGCCCCTTTCTATATATTATTCGTCTGCTGATATAAAACTTGTTGCAGTCGAAATTACAGCAATTGTTCCTCTTTATAGACGTAATTTAGTAAATTAGATTATATCATAAAATAAATTGATTAACAGGGAATATTTCAGTGTATAATTCAGGTGATCGCTGTAAATAGCACGGGGCAATAATAAGACATGAGTTAATCGATAAATCGCCTTACCCTGCTTACAAAGCTAACCTGCACTGCAAAACAGTTAACTTATTATTTATATTCAATTCAATTCATCTTTATTCTCAAATTTTCTTCTCAATTCTGAATTTATCTATAAATTAAGGATCCTTCTAATTTCTAGACAGTTATATCATAGTTTTCAAAATCTTCACAAAAGAGGTAATTGCAATTATTTCTCGAATAGAAAAATATAATATATTTCTAATTATTCATTTTTTTATCGGAAGGGAGGCAAATTAACATGGTTAAGTTTTCATTTACCAGTTTGATAACTAGAACCATCATAATAATAATCCTTATGGCTGCTTTAGGTGAAAAAGAACCAAAGATTTACATGCTTTTTATAGGTGCAGTAGTATTAGGTGAGGCTATATCAAGCCTATTTGATAATAAAGATGATTTAAAAGAAATTAAATTAGGTATCAATGAAGTTGTTAAAGGAAATCTTAGTAAAAAATTCAAATCAAAAAATGAAGGCTTAAAGGAAATATGTAAAGGTCTTAACAAAATAGTCGACAATTACAGAAAAGTATTATCACAGATATCCTACAATTCCGATCATATTCTTAACATGAGCACAAAGTTTGCGGAGGCTTCTAGTGTTACAGAACTTACCGTTGAAGAAATAGCAAAAGCTACAGAAGATATTGCTGCGGGTTCAGAAGAACAAGCTGGTATAATAAAGGAATCCCTTAATGCAAGTATACAACTGCTAAAAATTTCGGAAGAAGTAACGAATATGACTACAAAATCTGCAGAATCGTGTACTGCAATACTAACCCAGTTAAAAAATACAAGAAGTATATTATCAGAAATTATAAAAAGTATGATTTCCAGAAGTGAAAACAACTTAATTGTAAGTAATAATATAAAACAGGTTTCAGAACAGGTCAATCAAATAAGTGAAATCATTGAAGTAGTTAAGATTATATCAGATCAGACAAACCTGCTTGCCCTTAATGCAGCAATAGAAGCAGCACGAGCTGGTGAGCAGGGCAGGGGTTTTGCGGTGGTCGCCCAAGAGGTAAGAAAACTTGCCGAGGAATCAAGAGAGGCAGCAGAACGTATAAGTCAAATGATAATAGACTTCAGAAAGATTATTATGGATCTGCTAAATGATTTCGAAGCAGCAATTAAACAAGAACAAGAAGACTCCAAAAAAGCTGAAGAAACAGGAAAAACATTCCAAACAATGAGCAGATCTGTAGAGGCAATTACTTCATCTGTAGATGAAATCAGCAGTAAAACTATAGAACAGCAGAATAAGGTCGAAGAAATAAATAAAGTCATGGAACGGATAGCAGAAATAGCAGAAACATCTGCTGCTGGAACAGAAGAAGTATCCGCATCCACACAAGAACTCTTAAGCACAGTAAATGAAACATCCTCAGAGGCATTACGATTGCAAAAAGTTTGTGATGAATTTACCAGTTTAGTTAAACAACATTCAAAAATTAATATAGATAAGAAGATTTTAAAAGAAATAGTAGATGACAGGACTGCTCTTGTAAATAACCTAAGCAAAAAAAGAGAAGTCAGGGAGCTGAATCCTAATACTCTAAAAAAAATATTTAATGAAATCGCAGAAAAAGATAAATCAATTATTTCCGTATATGCATACGCTCCCGACAGTTCTACTATCTATGATATTCTAGGAACTCAGGGCATGGATTTTAGGAATAGACCCTGGTTTAAAGCCGCAATGGAAGGAAAGACATATGCTACTGAGCCGTATATTGATATCGACAGCAATAGAGTATGCCTTACTGTATCAACATCTGTACTGAATAATAAAGGACAAGTTGCTGCAGTTTTGGGTATAGATACTGCTATTGAAACCTGATTTTAGATATTAGATGCAAGCTCAAAAAGGGCTTTTGCATAGATCTTTGTACTTAATATAAGGTCTTCAATTTCAATATATTCATCTTTTTCATGAGCAAGTTCGGGTTTCCCAGGAAATAAGGGGCCGAAGGCAACAGCATTTTCAATTGCCCTTGCATAAGTTCCACCACCTATTGAAATCAGTTCAGCCTTTTGCCCCGTTACTTCTGTATATACCTTTTTAAGTTTGTTAATAAGGAAATTATCTTCCGGAACATACAGTGGCGGATTATCAGAAACGTCTGTTATTTGAATTCCTTCCTTTGAAGTATGTTCTTTTATTTTAGTCATCACTTCTTCACATGTAAATTTTATAGGATATCTAATGTTTATTTCTATCATACCCTGTTTTTCATCAAAGTCTATTACCCCCAGGTTAAATATCAGCTTACCTGATATCTCATCTTCAAAATCTATTCCCAAAGACTCACCATTAACTTCAGTTCCAATCTTTTCCGTGATAAACGATATAAAAGAGAAAACATCACTATCTATTCCCTCTACAGTTCTTAAAAACTTTAATAGTTGTATAACCGCATTAATACCTTTTTCAGGTGTGCTGCCATGAGCTGAAATGCCGTATGCTTTTATAATAAATTTATCAGGTTCACTTTCGGGGATTAATTCCAGTCTATTATCTGTATTTTTAGTAAAGGCATTATACTTTGTTTTGAGTAATTCACCTGCTTTTTTGTCACGAATAATCAGCTTTGCCTCACAGTAATCAGGAACCATGTTTACCCTTAAGCCGCCTTTAATATATTCCACACCTATTCCTTTATTATCCGGAGTAAAAGCCTTTTCCATTTTGAATTTTATGATCCCTTTTTCACTATTGATTATGGGAAAATCTGCATCAGGCGAAAACCCGCACATAGGGATTTCTTCCTTCTTCAAATAGTAGTCCATATCTGCCCAACCGCTTTCTTCATCTATTCCAAAGATTATTCTAACCCTTCTTTTCATCTCTGCTCCTGATTCCTTAAGTGCTTTTAGTGCATATAGAGCAGCTGCTGCCGGCCCTTTATCATCTATTGCACCCCTACCGTATATTTTACCGCTGTGAATTTCTCCCCCATAAGGAGGATAAGTCCAACCTGTCCCTTCGGGAACCACATCTAAATGGACTAAGACACCTACAATATCCTCACCCTCACCGTATTCTGCATGACCGGCATATCCATCTACATTCTTTGTTTTAAATCCTAATTTTTCCGAAAGATCCAACATATATTCTAGTGCTTGATTTGTGCCTTCGCCAAAAGGCATCCCGGGTTTAGGCTCACTTTTGACACTCTTAATCCTTATCAGTTCTTGCACTGACTTCACTAAATCATCTTTAAATTCATCGACCTTTTTTTCTATAATATCCATAAAATAGCACCTCCGATTAATTATTACTCTTTTAAAATCCAAATAAAATAATATCTTCTATTTTATAAATAAAAAACCTTTAAAAATAACCTTTTAATATAAGCCTGCCTTTCTCTATATCTTCACGTGCCAGTAGTATCACGGGCCCAGTGCAGCCCATCCCTGTTTCTGCATATATCCCTTCCTTCCATAGTGCTTTAACTGCATCATCTAATTCTAATATGTCGATCCCGGTTATCTCCTCTGTTACAGGCTTTTTAGAAGGTATCTTGATTTCTTCTACAGCTTTAGTCTCGTCTTCTTTGAGCCCTTCTAAAATCTCCAGAAGCCCTGCCTTTTCAGCCAATGCAATCTCCCTATCTCTTATTCTTAATAGATTCCCCTTTTTCATATTAGCCAAAAACCGTATTGCATTTGCGATAACAGGTGACCCTGAAGCCCTTGATATTATACCTATTATTCTATCATACCCTTTACCAATTCCGGGACCATAAGCATAACCAAGAGATTCATAGCTGCCGCCAGTAGTAAAAGCCGAAAAAATCTTGATTATAAGGTTCCCTGTCAGTGTATCCATAACCATAACATCAGGAACCCCAGACAGCAGATCATTCCCTCTCATTATACAGCCGCCGTCTTCCCTATTAGATACGGCAAAATCTATTTCATACCCTCTTTCGAAAAGTCTCCTTAAAGCCCTCTCAACCTGTTTTGCACCATCTATATTTAAAATCCCAACAGTAGGACGGCTTATGCCAAGTGCTTTTGCGGAAGCTATACCATATATTGCATTCAAAACCATTGCTCCTACCCTATTTGATGAAGCTACTCCAGTTGTGCTGGATACTATCATTTCCCTGCCTAAACCGGGGGTGATAACCCTGCCAACAGTTGCAACCCCAATGGGGAAATTATAGTGCATAGTTATACAACCATCAATATATCCTTGATCCAGAAGCCTTTCCATTTCCCTGTGTGCATTTTCCGGACTGCTGTCGGTATCTATTACTTCAAGCTTAGTTTTGACGGAAGGACCAATCAAAACTACCTCCAGCCCGGGCATAGATGCTGAAGCAAGTTCTGCACCTCTTACTACCTCTTCTATACCATGCTCACTCTGTAGGGTGGTTACACCTATTTTAATTTTTTCTCTGCTGTAACCTTTTTCCAGGTTGTCAGCCAGTTCGTTTAAAATCTCGCTTATAAATGTTCTTACTTCCCGTTCCAATTTCCCGCCTCCTGAAGCAAATTATCTGCTAATTCTCTAAAAGCCTCAGCCATTATAAATTTTATCTGTTCTTTGCCCGGCTGCTTTTTTTCTTCGCCTTTGCCCTTATTTTGTTCCAGGATAAAGCTTACCCCATCAAAAAGATTGGTCATCCTGCCCAGGAAAAGACTGCCCTTGCCGATTATCATTGCCCTTTTTATTCTGTCTTCCAAAAGCCATTCCCTTGCAAAACCTATAAAAGGTACACCTGATGGTATATGCCCCTGAGTCGGTGCAAATCCGGGCATGCCATGTTTACGAGCAAAATCAAGCAAATCACGCCTGTCCAGTTCCCCTTTTTTAACGGCGAGTGCAGCTATCATCTTGTAGTTTGCTTGAGGCACATCTCCTGCACCTGCAGGAACAGTTATTTCAGGTATCTGCATCTCTACAGAGTATTTATCAATATCACCAATTTTGAGCCCGCCCTTTTCAAGTGGATCAGCAACTATTGCCTGCATAACTGCCTGTGGTGATGACCCGGAACCTACATTATGTTTACCTATCAAATCTGTCCTTATTATTGGATTTTTCCCGTCGTTTTCACTTACTAGAACTGCAAATCCTCCGAGCATATCTTCTAATACGGGAAGCCCTTTCGCAACATGATCCTTCCCGTTCATGCCTAATTTTGCAACCGCTCCTCCCCCTAATACTACTACATTCTTGAATATCCCGGACTGAACTAAAGCAGCAGCATTTATCAAACCATGTGCAGGGCCTGCACAAAAACCTCTAATATCACAGCCGGTAGCATTTATACACCCTCCAATTTCTCCAATGGCTTTTGCAAAATTCCCGCCACCCCTCTGATTCATGTCCCCACATGACTCTTCAGAAGTCTCAATTATATAATCTATAGATTCTGCTTCTATGCCAAGATCTTTAATTAATTTCCTTAATACAATCGCTGCAGATGCTTTTGCTGCAGTATTTTCTAATATAACACCGGCACTTAAGTTTACATCAATATCATGTGCCCTTTTTATGCAGCCGACCAACTTCTCTCCCATATTTAAAGGCTCAGCACTGTTTTCTCTTACCAGTTTCTCAATCTCATATATTTCAAAGCCGGATCCCAGTTTAGAAATATCATTTTCTGAAAACAACTCATTACCTTTAAGCTTTAATTTTAGTTCGTCTGTGAATCCCTTCTCTAAAAATACGAGTTCGAAGGCATCAGATACCTTCATCCATGCGTAAAACTCATCTTCCGGCACAATTTCTCCCAGCCTGCCAAACCTTGATGATCCATGGACAAGGTTTTCATACCAGGGGCTTTCCATTTTAGCCAATTCATCCGGGGAAATATTGCCTATGTAGACCTGGTTAGGGGGATAAGCTACTGCATCTTCAAAACTCCTTATATGCTTATAAATATTTTTAAGATATGAAGAGTCAGGATTTTTCTTTCTTTCTACAGTCTGAGTGGTTCCATTATTAATGAGCATATTTGGAACATGAACTAATAAATATCTTGCACCCTTTATAACCGGATAAGCCATATCCGCACCTCCACATTTTATTAAACAGGGCCTTGTTTTGCCTGACTAAATACAGGTTTTATCCAAGGCCCTAACTAAAAACTACCCTTCTCTGTAAGTCCTTACTTCATTGATTATTGCATCCACATCTAAAACCATTTCCATCATACTTACCTGATCATCATAGACTTGTGGGTCTACTTCATTCTTAATCTCTTCTTCAAAAACATGATATGCTTTGAGTCCCAACGGGACCCCTGCCAATGGACCTGCAAAAGTAGGATCTCCTTTTGATACGGTTTCAGCAGCAAGCCCTGAAGCTTCAGCTTCGGCTCCGCCAAGAACCACTATTAAGTCTTCATTACCGTATTTCTCGGCAAGATCCATAACCCTTTGCTGGATTCCCATGTCCATTGCACCGGCAGCAGTTCAGACAAAACACTCTGTTGCGGTAAATACTATCTCCGCACCTGCTGTTTTTATACACTCTTCAATAGCAGGACCGGGAATACCGTCTCTATCGCCGATGATAATAACTTTTTTCCCTGAAAGCATTTGCTCATCTCTCCTTTCAATAGTATTATTTCTACATATGTTGATAAAATCCTATTGATTTAGAAAAGTATTCCATAGTAATTTTAAAAAAAATATTTTCTGTTACAGCTGGCTGGAGACTGCCAACTACCTGTAATACATTCCATTATAATCCCGGCAATACCATATTACCAAAAAATAGACCATAATTCAGTAAGCTAACTTGATCTATTATGATATAATTCTATTATATGTTTCTGTTTTAATAATACAAATATACACACTAATCATTTTTTATATTATTTAAAATATGGAGGTTGCACAATGGAAGATATAAGCTTGTCTACTACAAACCAATTAAAACAAATGATACTTTCTGCGTTTTTTGCTGCACTTACTGCAATAGGTGGATATCTGGCATTCCCTATTCCATTCAGCCCTGTCCCCGTAACAGCTCAAACTTTAGCCGTCATGCTGGCAGGCAACCTATTAGAGCCGGTTTCTGCACTGTGGAGCATGATAGTATTAATTTCTATCGGTGCCATAGGGCTTCCCGTATTTTCTGGGGGTCGTGCAGGCATAGGTGTTATAACTGGACCTACTGGAGGATATATACTAAGCTGGCCAATTGCAGTATATCTGATATCAAGACTCTTATCGGAGAATAAAAAACATAATTTCTTACAAATCCTGACGGTAAATGTATTAGGCGGGATAATAATTGTATATTTGCTGGGGATCCTTCAACTGGCACTAGTAACGGGAATAGGCATTAAAAAAGCCTTCTTGGTGGGAGCACTCCCATATCTCCCGGGAGACATTTTTAAAGCCCTTGCAGCTTCATTTTTAGCCGTAAGATTAAAACGAATCATTTGACGGTGCCGGGCACCAAAGGTTAATGGTGCCGGCACCAAGCTATCTTCCCTCGGGTAAACTACCCGGAACAACTCCTTCAAGTCTTTCCTATATGAGTAAAGCCTAAACGATTTACAGCATATGCTATGCTAATAACACTAATCTCTTCTGGATTATAAAATACGGTTAACTTTGATGAATTAAGATCCACGTGAACTGATTTGATACCCTGTAATGATTTTAATCCCTCTTTTAGTTTCAATGCATCTTGTTCAGTCTTTAAATTAACAATACTTAGATCTAATCTGTTCTCTTTACCATGATTGAAATATGAATCCCCGTATAAATCCTCTAGTTTATCTGAGTACCACGTCACTACTACTCCCCCTTTCATCTAACAACAATGGAAATACTCAATATATTGCGAATTCCTAATAATATTTTATTCTTTATTATAAAATCTGTTCCAGACCGTATTATGGAATTCAAACAATAATTAGGTATGTTATCAATAAAGTAAGAGAGATAAGGTATATAAACAAATAAACAGAAAAATTCTATCAGTAAAAGTATGGAAGTTGGATTAGAAGTTTGCTGATAAATACGTTTTTGATTAATATTGATTAAAAGTGAAGGGTTATTTTACATATATCGGAGGTGATATTTGTATTTAAGTAAAGGTTGTCAATATAAAGGAGGTCCAATAGTGAATAAAAAAATTGTAACCCTATTCTTATTAATTGCAGTAAGTATACTGATTCTGCCTACCGGCAGATGTGAAGCATCTTGGTTGCTGGACAGATATCTGTCTCAACGAAACCAAACCCAACCTGTTCAGCCTGCTCCTACCCCTCCGGAAACACAGGAGCCTTCCGAACCTGTAAAACCAATCGACCCGGAGCCTGAACCTGAACCGGGAAATAGTTCGATACAACCATTAAGACAGGAAGCACAATATATGATCAATTTAGTCAACAACGAGAGGATCAAAAATGGCATGAAGCCGCTTCAATTGCTGCCTGATCTGACTAAAGCCGCAGAAGATAAATCTATAGATATGGCAGAAAACAACTACTTTTCTCACACATCTCCCACTTACGGTCAATTCTATCAATTAGTTTACTCAAGGAATATCCCTTTCCGCTCTGTAGGTGAAAATCTCGCAATGGCTGCAAACACAACTAAAGCATTCTATCTGCTTATGGCTAGTGAATTACATAAAAAGAATATACTAAATCCCGGCTTTACTCATATAGGGGTTGGGATAGTAAGAAATCAATATGGTGTAATAGTAACACAGTTATTTATTACCCAATAAATTTATAAACCTATTAATAAAAGGGCAGCATCTTGCTGCCCTTTTTAGTTTGATTGGGTGTAATATCACACAGAGTGAAAGTACTTATGTTCGAGGATGCACTGCAAAGCGGTGAGGGCACAGTTCCCTGCATCCAAACGATAGAATCTCCCCTTAAGGAAGATTTAGATTAGCCCAGGAAGCAAGACTAAGTAACATCGGGAGGAATCCATCAAACAGGGATACACATAC
>DUOC01000108.1 GCA_012839065.1 Thermoanaerobacterales bacterium
AAAAGCCCAGTTTGGAGGGCAGAGGTTTGGGGAAATGGAAGTATGGGCCCTTGAAGCATATGGTGCTTCTTATACTCTTCAAGAGCTTCTAACGGTTAAATCTGACGATGTAGTAGGACGTGTAAAAACATACGAAGCAATCGTCAAAGGTGAGAATATACCTGAACCTGGTGTACCTGAATCCTTTAAAGTTCTAATAAAAGAGCTGCAGAGTTTGAGTTTGGATGTGAGAGTACTTACAGAAGACGATGAAGAAATAGTTATTAAAGAAACAGAAGATGATGAAGATACATTTGAAGAATTGAAGGTCAATATTGAAGGGAACGAAAAGGATGAAGACTATGAAGAAGAAAATGAAGAACAGGATGATTTAGATGAAGAGGAGCGAGACGAGGACTCAGAATTAGACGACTATCTACTAGATGATATTGTAGATATTGATGTAGATGAAGAAGAGCCGGAAGAAGAAGTTGATATTGAAATTGAAGAAGATTTTTAAATGAAGACCTTTGGCGTACGCGAGGTAAGTAATAATTACGAAGGGAGAGATGCTCTTGTTAGAGCTTAATAACTTTGACTCTATTCGTATAAGTCTGGCTTCCCCGGAAAAAATAAGGGAGTGGTCGCGAGGGGAAGTTAAAAAGCCGGAAACGATTAATTATAGAACCTTAAAGCCGGAAAAACAAGGTTTATTTTGTGAAAAGATATTTGGACCCACCAAAGATTGGGAATGTCATTGCGGAAAATATAAAAGGGTAAGATATAAAGGTATAGTATGTGATAGGTGCGGCGTAGAGGTTACAAAAGCTAAGGTAAGAAGGGAACGGATGGGGCATATAGAACTAGCTGCCCCCGTATCCCATATTTGGTATTTCAAAGGGATCCCCAGTCGGATGGGGCTGATGCTGGATATGTCCCCAAGATCCCTTGAGAAGGTATTATATTTTGCTGCATATATAGTTATAGACCCCGGGGAGACTCCTTTAACAAAGAAACAGCTTCTTTCAGAAAGAGAATACAGAGAGTATAGAGAAAAATACGGTAATGATTTCAAGGCGGGTATGGGAGCTGAGGCTATAAAAGAGCTGCTTCAAGAGATCGATCTTAATGAACAGTCAACAGAACTTAGAAAAGAATTGAAAGAAGCCACCGGTCAGAAAAAAGTAAGGACTACTCGCAGGCTGGAAGTAGTTGAAGCCTTCCGAAAATCAAACAACCGTCCCGAATGGATGATCCTTGAAGTCATACCTGTAATACCACCGGATCTGAGACCTATGGTTCAGCTGGACGGAGGCAGGTTTGCTACTTCAGATCTTAACGATCTGTACAGACGTGTAATAAACAGAAATAACCGTCTTAAAAGGCTACTTGATCTAGGGGCTCCGGATATAATAGTAAGAAACGAAAAAAGGATGCTGCAGGAAGCAGTAGATGCACTTATAGATAATGGACGCAGGGGCAGACCTGTTACGGGTCCGGGCAACCGTCCTCTTAAATCTTTGAGTGATATGCTTAAAGGAAAACAAGGCAGATTTCGTCAGAACCTATTAGGTAAACGAGTAGACTATTCAGGGCGTTCTGTTATTGTTATAGGTCCTGAACTTAAAATATATCAGTGCGGACTGCCTAAAGAGATGGCACTGGAACTCTTCAAACCATTTGTTATGAAAAAACTCGTTAATGAAGGTTATGCTCATAATATCAAAAGTGCAAAAAGGATGGTAGAAAGGGTAAAGCCCGAAGTTTGGGACGTACTTGAAGATGTAATAAAAGAACATCCGGTACTTTTGAACAGGGCTCCGACTTTGCACCGATTAGGTATTCAGGCATTTGAGCCTGTTTTGGTTGAAGGTAGGGCAATTAAAATTCATCCGCTGGTATGCACAGCATATAATGCGGATTTTGATGGCGACCAAATGGCGGTTCACGTTCCACTTTCAGTTGAAGCTCAAGCAGAAGCAAGGATCCTTATGCTGTCAGCCCATAACCTGCTCAAGCCTCAAGACGGAAAACCTGTTGTAACACCAACCCAAGATATGGTCCTGGGCATATACTATTTGACCATAGAAAAAGAAGGAGAAAAAGGGGAAGGTAAGATCTTTTCCGATTTTAATGAAGTAATCATGGCATATCAGACAGGTGTTGTCGGGCTGCAGTCTAAAATAAAAGTGAGGATCAGCAAAGAAATAAATGGCAGAAACATCAGTAAGCTAGTGGAAACAACGCCGGGGAGGGTAATATTTAACGAAGTAATACCTCAAGATTTGGGATTTGTCGATAGGAACGACGAAGACAAGATGCTGGATTTGGAATTAAATTCATTAGTAGATAAGGGGTTATTAGGCGAAATAGTAGCAAGATGCTATAGAAAACATGGTACAACTAAAACAGCGTATATTCTTGATAAGATTAAAGAGTTGGGTTTTAAGTATTCCACAAAAGCAGGGATTACAATTAGTATTACTGATATTGAAATACCACCCGAAAAAGAAGAAATTCTCTCCAGATCCGATGAAAAAGTTGATGAAATTGAATTACAATTCAGAAGAGGGCTGATATCTGCTGATGAAAGATACGAAAAAATAATTAATATCTGGACCCATGCAACTGATGATATAACAGAGACTCTTATGACTACCCTCAGCAAGTTCAATCCTATATATATGATGGCAGTTTCAGGTGCAAGGGGAGGTAAACAGCAGATAAGGCAGCTTGCAGGTATGAGAGGTTTAATGGCAAACCCATCAGGCAGAATAATAGAGCTTCCTATTAGGGCATGTTTCCGTGAAGGGCTTACAGTATTAGAATATTTTATTTCGACTCATGGTGCCAGAAAAGGGCTTGCTGATACAGCTCTGCGAACAGCTGACTCAGGCTATTTAACACGCAGACTAGTTGATGTGAGCCAGGATGTTATAGTAAGGGAAGACGACTGCGGAACAGCTGAAGGGATTTTAGTTAAAGAGATAAGGGAAGGGAATGAAGTAATAGAGAGCCTTGAAGATCGGATTATCGGCAGAATAGCTGTAGATGACATTGTAAATCCTAAAACAGGGGAGATAATTGTAAAATCTCAAGAGCTGATCGATGAAGATAAAGCTAAAGACATTATAAGAACAGGTATTAAAGAAGTAAAAATTCGTTCTGTTCTTACATGTAATACTAGATATGGGGTTTGTGCAAAATGTTATGGCAGAGATCTTGCAACCGGAAAGACGGTTGACATAGGCGAAGCTATTGGCATAATTGCAGCTCAGTCTATAGGAGAACCCGGTACTCAGCTGACTATGAGGACCTTCCATACGGGTGGAGTTGCCGGAGATGATATAACTCAAGGTCTACCAAGAGTTGAAGAACTTTTTGAAGCTCGAAAACCTAAAGGGTTAGCTATAATAACTGAAATACCGGGAACTGTTAAAATTGTCGAAACAAAGCGAAAAAGAGAAGTTGAAGTTACTAATGAATATGAAAAGAAAACATACCAGATTCCATATGGAGCAAGACTTAAAGTATCCAGCGGTGATATAGTAGAAGCAGGGGATGAACTTACTGAAGGATCAGTCAATCCCCATGATATTTTGAAAATAAAGGGGATTAGAGCAGTGCAGACTTACCTGCTTCAAGAAGTACAGAAGGTTTATCGTCTGCAAGGAGTAGATATCAACGATAAACACATAGAAGTAATTATCAGGCAGATGCTCAAAAAGGTTAAGATAGAGAATCCCGGGGATACAGATCTATTGCCGGGCGGGCTGATAGATATAATAGAGTTTGATGATGAAAATAGTAGAGTTTTAAAAGAAGGTGGAACCCCTGCAGAGGCAAGGAGGGTATTATTAGGTATAACGAAGGCATCCCTTGCTACAGATTCTTTCCTCTCTGCAGCTTCGTTCCAAGAAACTACCAGGGTGCTGACGGAAGCGGCAATAAAAGGCAAGGTAGACCCGCTTATAGGTTTAAAAGAGAATGTCATTATTGGCAAGCTGATACCTGCCGGTACAGGGATGAAACGATATAGGAATATAGAAGTAATTAGTAATGAAGATCAGCTGCCTGAAAAAGATCAAAATGGTAAGGAGGATTTAGGAGGATTTAGCCGAAGATAAAATTGTTATTGACATGGGAAATTAATGGTGCTAAAATATATAAGTGCGTGCCGGTAGAAGGGAGGTTTTAAGATGGTAGAACGTCTTAAAGCAGCCAAAAAAAGAGTTGTGGGTACAAAGCAAACATCTAAAGCTGTAGAAAAAGGTGAAGCCCGGATAGTGTATATAGCACGTGACTCGGAAAAAAATGTGATAGAAACTTTAGAAAAGCTCTGTAAAGAGCAGTCTGTAGAAATTATATATGTAGATTCTATGAAGCAGTTAGGGGAATTATGCGGAATTGAAGTGGGGGCGGCTTCAGCTGCGATTCTTTAGATTAGGATAGATAGATTTGCCCCTTCTGCCATAAGAAGGGGCAAATCTTTTATTTATCTTGGAAGGAGGTGCAATTCTATGCCAACGATAAACCAACTTGTTAGAAAGGGTAGAAAAAGTGTTGAGAAAAAGATATCAGCGCCTGCTCTCAAGGAATGTCCACAGAGAAGAGGTGTATGTCTTTCGGTAAAAACTACTACTCCCAAAAAACCTAATTCAGCACTTAGAAAAATTGCAAGGGTAAGATTAACGAACGGTATGGAGGTTACAGCTTATATACCGGGTATTGGTCATAACCTGCAAGAACACTCTGTTGTATTGGTACGCGGAGGAAGGGTTAAAGACTTGCCTGGTGTTAGATACCATGTTGTAAGAGGAGCTCTAGACTCTGCCGGTGTAGAAAAAAGGAAACAAGCAAGATCAAAATATGGCACTAAAAAACCTAAGGAATAATAATAACATTATTAAGGCTTAAGAGCAAAAGGAGGGAAGTGAATGCCTAGAAGAGGCCATGTACCCAAAAGAGAAGTTATAGAAGATCCCATCTATGGGAGCAAGCAAGTTACTAAATTGATAAATAAAGTTATGCTTGATGGTAAGAAAGGAGCCGCTCAAAAGATATGTTATGGAGCCTTTGATCTGATAAGAAACAAGACGGGCCGCGATCCCCTTGAAGTTTTTGAACTTGCTATGAAGAATGTCATGCCGACACTTGAAGTAAGACCAAGAAGAGTAGGGGGGGCTACTTATCAAGTGCCTGTAGAGGTTCGTGCTGATCGGCGCCAATCTTTAGGAATAAGATGGATTGTTGAATATTCCAGAAAAAGGGGAGAAAGAACTGCAATTGAAAGACTTGCAGGAGAAATAATTGATGCATCTAACGGATTAGGCGGTTCTGTTAAGAAAAAAGAAGAAACTCACAAGATGGCAGAAGCTAATAAAGCCTTTGCACATTACAGATGGTAAATCTTTTACTGAACTATAAGGATAAAAGTGCTGCTTTATACAGAAAGGAGGTAGAATAGTGCCTAGGCAATTTCCATTGGAAAATACTAGAAATATAGGTATAATGGCTCATATAGATGTCGGCAAAACAACAACCACAGAACGTATTCTGTTTTATACCGGAAGGGTCCATAAAATGGGCGAAACCCATGATGGTGCTGCCTTTATGGATTGGATGGAACAGGAACAGGAACGTGGTATAACGATAACTTCTGCGGCTACCACATGCTTTTGGAAGGGGTACAAAATTAACATTATTGACACGCCAGGGCACGTTGATTTCACAGTAGAGGTAGAAAGGTCTTTGCGGGTTCTTGATGGTTCAGTAGCAGTCTTTTGTGCAAAAGGTGGAGTTGAACCTCAATCAGAAACCGTTTGGCGCCAAGCAGATAAATATTGTGTTCCTAGAATTGCGTATATAAACAAAATGGATATAGTCGGGGCTGATTTTTTTAACGTAATAGAAATGATGAAGGAGAAACTTGGTGCTAATCCCGTTGCGGTTCAATTACCAATAGGGAAGGAAGAGACTTTTTCAGGAATTATAGATTTAATTGAAATGGAAGCAATTTTTTACCATGATGATGATTTAGGTGTAAATAGAGAAGAAGCCCAGATCCCGGAAGACATGATGAGTTTAGCGGAAGCACAAAGAAAAAAAATGTTAGAAGCTGTTGCGGAATACGACGATGAGCTGATGATAAAATACCTTGAAGACAAAGAAATTACACCGGAAGAGATTAGGAGAGCTATAAGAAAAGCTACTCTTGAAGTAAAATTAATACCGGTTTTGTGTGGGTCTTCATATAAAAACAAGGGAGTGCAGCCACTTTTAGACGCAATTATAAATTATTTGCCTGCACCTACAGATGTTCCTGATATTAGAGGTATAGACCAAAAAACAGGTGAAGAGGTTTACCGGGTATCGAATGATAATGAACCATTTTCCGCACTGGCATTCAAGATAATGAGTGATCCATATGTGGGAAAGTTGACTTTCTTCAGGGTCTATTCGGGATCACTTAAGTCTGGTTCTTATGTTTATAATGCTACTAAAAACAAAAAAGAGAGAATAGGCCGGATTTTGCTTATGCATGCAAACCATAGGAAAGAAGTTGACGAGGTTTTTACAGGAGATATAGCTGCAGCAGTAGGGCTAAAAGATACTTCAACAGGTGATACCCTGTGTGATGAAAACCACCCTGTGATTCTTGAATCAATGAGGTTCCCAGAACCCGTTATTTCAGTTGCTATAGAACCAAAAACCAAAGCCGATCAAGATAAAATGAGTATTGCCCTACAAAAATTGGCAGAAGAAGACCCTACATTTAAGACACATACCGATCATGAAACAGGGCAAACAATAATATCAGGTATGGGAGAACTGCATTTAGAAATCTTGGTAGATAGAATGTTAAGAGAATTTAAGGTAGATGCTTCTGTAGGTAAACCACAAGTAGCCTATAAAGAAACTATAAGAAAGCCTGCCAGGGCTGAAGGTAAATTTATACGGCAGACCGGAGGGCGAGGTCAATATGGTCATGTAATAATAGAGATAGAACCTATGGAAAGAGGGCTTGGTTTTGAGTTTGAAAATAGAATAGTTGGCGGTGTCATTCCTAAAGAGTATATACCGGCTGTAGAAGCAGGTGTTAGAGATGCTTTGGAAAATGGTATACTTGCCGGTTATTCTGTTATTGATGTTAAAGTTTCTCTTATGGACGGTAGTTATCATGAAGTAGACTCTTCAGAGATGGCTTTTAAGATAGCAGGTTCAATGGCATTTAAAGAAGGGATGAAAAAGGCTGATCCGGTTCTTTTAGAGCCTATTATGAAGGTAGAGATAATAGTACCGGATGAGTATTTAGGCGATGTTATCGGAGACATCAATGGACGCCGCGGGAGAATTGAAGGTAT
This sequence comes from Thermoanaerobacterales bacterium, assembly GCA_012839065.1. Classification (GTDB taxonomy): domain Bacteria; phylum Bacillota; class Thermosediminibacteria; order Koleobacterales; family Koleobacteraceae; genus DUOC01. Next base: position 7,344 of record DUOC01000108.1, read on the forward strand.
GGAAACTAAAACCGGGGTTACGGTAGTCAAGAGTTTTGCTCCTTTAGCAGAAATGTTTGGGTATGCAACAGTTTTAAGGTCTAAAACACAGGGAAGAGGTACTTATTCAATGCAGTTTTCTCATTATGAAGAACTACCTAAGGGGCTTGCAGATAAAATTATAGCAATTTAGATTTTAAGGAGGATGAAACATAATGGCAAAGCAAAAGTTTGAGCGGACGAAGCCGCACGTGAACGTAGGCACAATAGGTCACATAGACCACGGTAAGACGACTTTAACGGCAGCCTTAACGCGGGTATTAT
>DUOC01000109.1 GCA_012839065.1 Thermoanaerobacterales bacterium
CTCGTGCTAAGGCGTCAGCTGAAAGAATAAGTGAAGTACTAGAAACTGAACTTGAGATTAAGAATGTTAATAATGCTAAAAAATATACTCTAAAATCAGGAAAAGTAGTCTTTGATAATGTATCTTTTTCTTATGACAACTCCGAGAACAGTCTGGTTTTAAAGGATATAAACTTTACCGCTGATCCGGGTCAAATAATAGCCATATTAGGGGCAACCGGTTCTGGCAAGTCAAGTCTTATAAACCTTATCCCAAGACTTTATGATACAACAAAAGGCAGGGTGCTTGTTGATGGAACAGATGTTAGGGAAATAGATCTCCATACTCTAAGAAGTAATATAGGCATAGTGCTTCAGGAAACAATACTATTCAGCGGTAGTGTTAAGCATAATATCAGCTTTGGGAAGCCCCAGGCATCTCAATCAGAGATAGAAGAAGCTTGTATAACAGCCCAGGCGCATAATTTTATAATGGAGATGCCTAATGGCTATGAAACCGAATTAGGGCAAAGAGGAGTAAATTTATCCGGCGGACAAAAACAAAGATTAGCTATAGCCAGAGCCCTTCTTCTTAAACCTCGTATTCTTATACTGGATGACAGTACAAGTGCTTTAGACTTTGCAACGGAGTCCAAACTGCAGGAGGCTTTAAAAGAAGTAATGAAGGAAAGTACTGTTTTTTTAATTGCACAGCGCATATCTTCTGTGGCACAAGCCGACAAGATATTAGTATTAGACGAAGGAATGATTGCCGCAGAAGGCAGCCATAGAGAGCTTATAGAGAGCAGTTCGATTTATCAAGAGATATACAGGTCACAGTTAAGGAAGGAGGACGATTTCATATGGCAAATAAAAGAGGACACAGCAAGGGAATGATGCCGGTACAGCACGCAAAAGATACAAAAACTACATTGAAAAGACTATGGCATTATTTAGGGCATGAGAAGTTCAGGCTTGCCGCAGTATCCTTACTGACTGTTTTGAGTTCAGTGCTATCTCTAATCGCTCCATATCTTATGGGCAAATCTATAGACGAATATATTATTCCCGGAGATTTAAACGGTCTTAGGCGAATATGTTTAATATTGCTCGGCATTTATCTGCTGGATGCTTTTATGTTCTGGCTTCAGGCTTATATAATGGCAACAGCAGCACAGCGTACTGTCCACAAAATGCGCAGTGATTTATTTAGCAAGCTCCAAAAACTACCTCTTAATTTTTTTGACAGTACTACACGTGGTGAATTGATGAGCAGGTTTACTAACGATATAGATAATATAAGCAATGTATTGAACCAGAGTATTATACAATTTTTATCCGGTTTACTGACCATAATCGGAGCCCTTATTATAATGCTTAAACTAAATGTCCTGCTTACATTAGTTAGTTTGATTACTGTTCCCGTTGTTATATTTGTTACAGGTAAAATCTCCGAGAAAACCCGCATTTACTTCCTTGAACAGCAAAAGATCCTTGGCAATTTAAACGGTTATATAGAGGAATCTGTAACAGGGCTGAAAGAGATAAAGACATTCTGTCGTGAGAAGGAAGCATCGAAAAAATTTAATGAAATAAACGCAAACCTGAAAAATGTCGGTACAAAAGCACAAATATTTTCCGGGTTTATTCCGCCTGTAATGCTTGTGATAAATAATCTGGGATATGCTTTAATTGCCGGACTTGGAGGATGGTTGGCAATAAGAGAGATAATATCAATAGGTGTTATAGTCAGCTTTTTAAACTACATAAGGCAGTTTACCAGACCAATTAATCAGCTTGCAAACCAGTTTAACATGATACAATCTGCTGTCGCCGGTGCCGAAAGAATGTTTGAAATTATGGATGAGACCACTGAATTCGATCAATATGAACCGAATATAGAATTTCGAGATATAGAGGGCGAGGTAATATTCGAAAGAGTTTGTTTCAGCTATGATAAAAATGTTCCCGTATTAAAGGATATCAGTTTTAGGGCAGAGCCGGGAGATATGATCGCTCTGGTTGGCCCTACAGGTGCAGGAAAGACCACAATTGTAAATCTGCTTACCCGTTTCTATGATATTGATGCAGGATCTATAACAATAGACGGGGAAAACATTAAAAATATCAATAAAAACAATCTGAGAAAGCAGCTGGGGATCGTGCTTCAAGATGCCTATTTGTTTTCGGATACGATTCGTGAAAATATACGTTATGGTAAACTCGATGCTTCAGATGATGAGATAATAGATGCTGCAAAACTTGCTAATGCTGACAGGTTCATAAGAAGGCTCCCTAGCGGATATGACACGGTTCTATCAGCAGAAGGGAAAAACCTAAGTCAAGGACAGCGCCAACTGATTACAATTGCAAGGGCTATTTTGGCAGATCCGGCTATATTAATACTTGATGAAGCAACAAGCAGTGTCGACACTCGTACGGAAATGCAGATTCAAGAAGCAATGAAGACCCTTATGAAAGGGCGCACCAGTTTTGTTATTGCTCATAGGCTAAGCACCATCCGTGAAGCCGATATAATCCTTGTTATAAACAATGGGGAAATAATAGATAGGGGAACACATCAAGATTTACTAAAACAGAAAGGTTTTTATTATAACCTATATATCAGTCAGTTTAAGACAGCAATTTAGTTTAATAATAACTGTTTTTATCCTTTCTATAAATCACTAAGGGGAAAGGGTACGATGTCATCAGGAGGGAAGCCACGGGATTCAATACTTACACTATTCGTACCCTTTTTTATAATGCCATAAACTTTCTAATCCTATTATCTTCTATATTCCCGAAAAATTCTTCTTTGCTGCTACCTTCTATAATCTTCCCATCATCAATAAATATTACTCTGTGAGCAACCCTTTTTGCAAAAGCCATATCATGGGTAATCAGCAAAATGCCTATACCTTCTTTGGCTAAATCCTCAATTGTCAAAGCTATGCCTTCCCTGAGCTCCGGATCAAGAGCCGAAGTAGGTTCGTCAAGGCACATTACCTTAGGATTTAGTGCACATGCCCTAGCAATAGCCACCCTTTGTTTCTGCCCGCCTGAAAGTTCAAAAGGGTATGAATCGGCTTTATCTGTGAGCCCCAGCATTTTAAGAAGCTCATTTGCTTTTTTAAATGCATCTTCTCTGGGGGTCCCAAAGACATTGATTGGAGCCTCTACAATATTTTGCATAACAGACATATGCGGGAACAAATTGAAGTTTTGGAATACCAGCCCTAGTTTTTTCCTAATTTGAAGCATCTCATCCTGTTTTGCATAGATGCTTCTGCTGCCGTCATCTCTACATAAATACATGCCATCGACTTCAATTGTACCTCTGTCACAATTAGTAAGATTGTTTACACATCTTAATATAGTAGTTTTACCTGCACCTGAAGGCCCTATTATTGCCAAGATCTCCCCCGCCTGCAGCTGAAAACTTACATTTTTCAATACGGGATTATCTTTAAAACTCTTATAAAGATTTTCTACTCTGAGTACCATATTATTTCCCTTCTCCTTAATCTTACTTAATGATAATATGAAAACCTTCCTTCAAATTTCTTAAAAATTGCTTCCAACAGTGCCGTTAAAGCCAAATATATTATGCCGACCAAAACCAAGGGCATAAGGGAAGCATCACGATTTGATGCTATTTTGCCCGCACGTAAAAGCTCCCCTAACCCTACAACATATACTAATGCAGTATCTTTTATAAGAGTGATAACTTCATTAGCTATAGACGGCATAACTATCTTAATCACTTGAGGAAGTATTATCCTTATAAATGTATTAAAAGGGGTAAAGCCTAATACTTTTGCAGCATCATATTGCCCCTTATCAATTGACTCTATGCCTCCTCTGAATATCTCACCAAAATATGCGGCATAGTTTAGGACAAAAGCTATCATAACAGCAGTGAACCTATCAAAAGTTATGCCTACAATCGGCAGCCCGAAAAATATAAACACTATTTGGAGAAGCAGAGGTGTCCCCCGCATTACCCAGATATACAGTTGAACTGCCGAATTTAAAGGCTTTATTTTAGATAGTCTGCCTAAGGAAACCAGTACCCCTAAAGGAATAGACAGAATAAGAGTCAAGGAGAATACTTTTAAAGTTGTATTAAGCCCTGAAATCATAGCAGGCATTAATCTGTAAAAATAGCTTATCATCGAAACACCCTTCTAGCTTATTATTAACTGGTCAAAAATTAATCCGCAAACCATTTATCGTATATTTCTTTATAAGAACCGTCTTCTCTCATTTCATCCAAAGTTGTATCAATTGCCTCTAATAGTTGCTTATCGCTTTTCCTTACCCCAATTCCGTATTGTTCGTCCCCAAAATCTTCTTCCAGAACCTTATATTTTTCGGGTCCTTTAATCTTTATATAATACATTGCAAAAACCTCATCGGCTACAACTGCATCTACTCTTTTTGCTTCCAGATCCATAAAAACTTCATTGTTTGTGGCGAACTGAATCGGTTCCCCACCGTCAAATGATTCAACCAGCTCAGGTTCAGTATAGATAGCGTCTACTGCACTTGACTCGCTCTGTAATGCTACCTTTTTCCCTTCAAGATCCTTTTTGCTGTTGATTGGCGAATCAGCCAGCGTAATAATTATTTGACGGTTCTCGAGATAAGGTTTAGTAAATGCTACTTTTTCTTGTCTCTCAGCTGTAATTGTATAACCGTTCCATATAACATCGATGTTCCCTGAATTTAACTCGGTTTCCTTCATAGTCCAGTCAATAGGTTGCAGTTTTACTTCAAGCCCGATTCTGCTAAATACCTCTTTTGCCAAATCTACATCAAAACCTGCAAGTTCGTTGTTTTCATCACGGAAACCCATTGGAGCAAATGCATCATCAAGCCCCATAACAACATAGCCTCTCTCTTTGATTGCTGAAAATGCATCCTCTTTTGCTTCTTCATTAGAGCAGCCTGTTAAACAAACAATACTTACAATTAAAATAACGGCTAACACAAATACTTTTTTAAGATTGTCCCTCATGTTTGTCTCCCCTTTAACAGTTAGTATTTTTATCTATTTTCTCGTGCTATCACTTTAATATATTAAAATATTAACACGTTTTTGTCAATACCTGTTTATTATAAATCAAAGGGAAAATTCACAGAAAAGAATCAAATTTATAGAAATAAATTGTATCAACAATCTACGGATTTACCGGTTTTACAATTGATAAACTAGATGAAGATTCTTAATGGCTAGTCTATAAAGAAAGCTGCCCCTCGGGGGCAGCTTTTAAATTCTATTTACGATTTTCCTCTAATATTTTTTCAGCACGTTCATGCATATTAGGATATAAATCAGCGGGAACATTTTCTTTACCTATTTCATTGGCAACAATATACCTTGCACATAATGTCTTATCACCTTCGCAATATTTACGTTTATACAGCTGACCTAATCCGCTTTCAATGTCCATTTTGTCATTATAAAATATACATCCTCTAAGATTCTCACACTTCATAATCAAAACCCCCTTATATTTAAAAATCCAGATATTTTGATCTTTACCTAAAAAGGCAGACTCTTTATAGTTTATAATATATCATTTGTTACATATAAATCAAAAATATTGAATAATAGGCATACCTGCACCTTTTAAATATCGTATTATATTACTTCAACATATAAATATAAATATCCTCTCATCAAGAAGAAAATCCACCCAAAACAACTACCGGAATCATAGTTGTTTCACTGAATTAGCTTCAATATTACATAGAGTTTCTTTCTATATTAAGTTCTGATAAAATTGATAAGTAGGGACTATAATAAGTAACAACTATAAAGATAATGAGGGAGAAATGATGACTGCTAAAAAAAATCATGTAATTGTTGTAGGGGGCGGAGCCGCTGGCATAATAGCCGCTATTTCTGCTAAGCGGCAAGGTGCTGATGTTACAATACTAGAAAGAAATCCAAGGATCGGTAAAAAGATATTGGTTACAGGGAACGGGCGGTGTAATTTTACTAATATAAATACAGATGTTGATTGTTATAATGGGACCAATACAAAATTTGCATATAGTGCATTATCAAACTTTGGTGTAAGCCAAACCATTAGGTTCTTTGAAGAGCTTGGGATTGCACATAAAATCGAAGATCTTGGTAAGGTTTTCCCTATGTCAGACCAAGCCTCAAGCGTTTTAGATGTGCTAATGTATGAACTAAATGAAATCGGTGTCAATATTATTTGCAATGCCTTTGTTAAAAAAATTTCAAAAAAGGACGGAATATTTAAGATTGAACTGGAGGATAGGAAGAAAATTACAGGAGACAGGGTCGTGATTGCAGCTGGGGGTAAAGCTATGCCGTCTACCGGTTCAGATGGCAACGGATTTGAACTAGCCAAGGACTTAGGACACAGCATCATTGACATTTTCCCGGCACTTGTTCAGCTAAAACTTGAAGGATCATTTTTCAATCAAATCCAAGGGGTTAAGTTTGTGGGGACTGCAGAAATTTTAGATAACAATAAATCTGTTGCAAAAGATAGAGGGGATATTCTGTTTACAAATTATGGCGTTTCAGGTCCGCCTATTCTGCAGATCAGCAGAAAAGCCGGCGAACTTCTACATGAGAATAAAGAAGCAGTGTTAAAAATAACAATTATCGACACAATGTCTAAAGAGGAACTGCTTAAACTTTTAACAAAACGTTTTAACAGCAGGCCCGGAAAGCAGATTAAGTTCAGCCTAGTAGGTCTGATAAATAAAAGACTGATCCCTGTCCTGCTTAAGGAAGCCGGCATTAAGGATTTGACATGTCCCGTTGCAAATCTATCTAAAAAAGAACATGAAAAGATAGCCGATATTTTAACTGATTGGAGATTTAAGGTGTGCGGAACTAAAAGCTGGCCTAGCGCACAAGTGACAGCAGGGGGCGTGGCAACAAACGAAATTAACCAAAGTACTATGGAATCAAAAATTGTAAGGGGTTTATATTTTGCAGGTGAAATAATAGATATGGATGGCAATTGCGGCGGTTTTAACCTTCAATGGGCATGGTCATCAGGTTTTATTGCAGGGCTAAATGCAGCTCTAAATAAATAACCTCAAGGCAATCTTTGCATTTTTGCGTTCCTCATGATTGCCCCAAGGTCTAATTGTTTGGAATTTATACTATTTATTCCTGCGTGCTATCATTTCAATTTCGATTTTAGCCCCGAGAGGTAAAGCATTAATACCTATAGTTGTTCTTGCAGGGTAAGGCGATGAAAATTGTTTCTGATAAACCGAATTCATTGCACTGAAATCATCCATGTCTGTTAAGTAGACATTGACTTTAACTACATCATCCGGTGTCAAACCGGCGGAGTTAAGTACATTAAACAAATTTTTAAAACATTGTGCTGTTTGAGCAGCTACATCCCCTTCTACAAGTTTCCCGGTTTTGGGATCGATTGGAGTTTGCCCGGAGAAGTAAATCGTTTCACCTGATTCCACAGCGTGTGAATAAGGACCCACAGAAGCAGCCCCGGGCGCATTAATAGCTTTCCTTGACATTATTATGACCCCTTTCTGTATATAAGTTTAATTAAATATAATTGTACATGAGTTGTATCTTTTAAAATTATTGTTTATATAGAATCAATTCTATATAAAAAGAAAAACTCCTTCCATTTTTAAATACTCTTTTCGTATAGAACCGCTGCGATACTTCCTTTTTTTTGCACAATCCAATACCCGGATTTTGCATAAACATCAAAAGAAATGGATAGTCTAATAATTGAAATAATGCATAAGGAGGTAGGAAGCCATATGAATCTTTTCCCCTGGAACCCGTTAAGAGACATAGACAGTATAGGCAGAGAAATGAATAATTTTTTAGAAAACTTAAAAATTGCTTCCCCGCGAATAGATGTCTATCAAACAGAAACAGAGGTCATTATAAATGCAGAAATACCGGGCGTCTCTAAAGAAGACTTAAACGTGTATGTAGACGAAGATACAGTCAGACTTTCGGGCGAAACTAAAAGAGATGAAGAATATAAAGATGAAAATATATACAGAACAGAACGGTTTTATGGTAATTTTTCCAGGACTATCTCTCTGCCTGTAGAAGTAAAGTCCGAACAGGCCAAGGCAGAATATAAAAACGGCATCCTGTCTATCCGCTTACCTAAGGTAGAACCAACAAAAATAAAGGGCAGACAGATCAATATTGACTAGAAAATATTTATATGCGTTTAATATGAGGTAGTTTTGAAAGGCAGCCGTAAAATTGCAGCTGCCTTTTGGCTTTTTTAATCTGCCTTATTTAGTACAAATTCCCTAATCCTTTCAGCGCTTTCTATAGCTGTTATCACATCATGCTCTTCTATTTCTAAATTGAATGGATATCTAACCTGTACTCCATAGTCGACTAATTCTATAGTATCATCATCAATCTGCTGAAAATCCTGATCGTATTTTTTGCAAATTTTATTGAGAAGTGTTAAATCGTGAGTTTTTATAAGTTTCCCACCTTTTAAAGCAATATAACCTTTTAAATATTTTTCTGCACTTTGTTGGCAGTGATAACATATTATTTCTAACGGTTGTGGATTCATCTGCAGGAGAAATTTTGCGGATTCTAAATCATAATCTGCAAAAGCAAACCATTCATTTGCAATAGATTTATTGTCCATAAATACTGACTCCTTCATTCGCGATTTTATATTCTATAGTAGAACATAATTTTGCTCTCTTTGAGAATTCTTCCTCATCAAAAAGCAAAATATCTACCGGCATAGTTGCAACTTTTGATATTGATTTTCTAATTGATTTAATCAAATCTCTTTTTCTAATGCTGCTATCTTTAGTAATAATACACAAATCAATATCGCTATCCTGATCCGGCTCTCCATAGGCAAACGAACCGAAAAGATATATTTTTTTTGCCGGGGTAACTTCGATAATTTTATTTGTTAAATTTGTGATTTCTTGTTTTATATCCAAAGGCATAAAACCACCTCTTTTTTTGCAAGGGTCATGGTTTTTCCCCCTATTTACAATACTTTCTTTTAGAAAATACTAATAAAAAATTATTTATATATATTATATCATATTATTTACTACATATAATAGAAATGATGTTCAACAACGATTATATTCTTTGTAAATTATTAATAGCCTTGATCATCTATCATCCATTCACTATCTTTATTATCTCTTATTAATAACCACTGATAATTCTCATAAGAACCAGGACTCAAAACAGGATTATCTTCAGAGTCATCAACATCAAAATTAGATAATAATACAATAATATCTTCAGGTTTAACTCCAGTTCCTTCACCTTTACCATTTTCTAAATAGAATTTAATATTTCTATCTGACTCTTCCTCATCGTACCATATTTTGGTTAGAGTAGAAGCTGGAAAGGCAAAATTATCTTTTACAATTTTTATCGCATTATTAATCTCTTCCTCATTAAACTTATCAGAATCTCCAATATCTATTGTTAACTCTTCATTAGTTGATTTTTGATTACAAGCTACCAGTGAAAATACTAACAAGATTGCAAACAATGAGACAATAAGCTTTTTCATAAAATCCTCCTTTCTAATTAGACTTTCATTATATTTATTTATTTAATGAACATAATACTACTTACACGTATATACCATTTATCTCTATTTATGATAAGCCCTTAAATATTCCCTATAAATCATAGCTTGTCCTACTTATGATAAGGTTCACCGTATCGGTTCTACTAGCAAGATTTATTTGATGATAAATATATAATAAAAATAAAAACCAGTAGGTTTTCTGACATAATAAACCTGCTGGTTAATCCTCTATATCTTCTATAATTATTGCTTCTATATTCTCTTTATTACATACATTTTTTAATTTAATATCATTTGTAATAAAATAATCAACATTCATGGATATACCTGTAGCTAGAATTATCGCATCTGGAGTTTTAATATTATAATTAGCCCTAAGCCTTGATGCTATATCTGCAATTTTATAATCCACACCAATAATTGATAGATTTGGGTAATTGGACAATATTAATTTGTACCTATTTTCTAAAAAGACATTATTATCTTTTTTAGGTTTTACTAATATTTCCATAAAAGATATTGTTGACATAAAAGCTTCATTTCTACCATCTTGTATCTCTATAAAAATTTTCTCTAATTTATCTGCATAATTAGGATTATCTTCAAAATAATATATAAAACAATTAGTGTCGAGTAATATAGTTTCTCTATTGTTTATTCCCATGATTCTCTTTCCTCTTTTATATATTCATTAGTGTCAATATTGTTCCATAATTCCTTTCCTAATCCTCTCATAACTTTTGCAAAACTATCTGGCTTTTCCATTAATAAGATTTGCCTAGTTTCCTCGTCATATATCCATATAATTTCAGCACCTGGTCTCAATCCTGC
>DUOC01000110.1 GCA_012839065.1 Thermoanaerobacterales bacterium
AGCTGATCATCATTTAATTTTGACATATCTTTATCCTCGAATATGTATGTGCCTTCAGTAGGCGTATCAAGACATCCCAGAATATTCATAAGTGTGGATTTACCTGAACCGGAAGGACCTATAATAGCTATAAATTCTCCTTTTTCGATTTTCAGTGTGATACCGTCCAGTGCATGGACTGCTGTATCTCCCATTCTATAGATTTTAAAAATATTTTCCAAATTTATAAGCATATAATCACTCCCTCCGGTTCTGCTTTCCATTCGTTGGCGGCCCACCCGCTGGCATCTGATTCACCGGCCCCATTTGCCCTCCTGATCGTTCCCCAAAACCAGTGTTAGTAGTGCCGGAATTAGATAATAAAACTTTGTCTCCCTCTTTTAAACCGCTTACAATTTCGATGTGTTCCTCATTACTGATACCTGTCTTGACTTCAGTCATTTGTGTTGAATCAGTAGGCATAACATAGCTTTTACCATCTTTATATTGTATAGCTGTTATAGGAAGCATAAGAACATCTTGTTTTTCAGCCACTACAAGTTCTGCATCTACAGTCATTCCAGCTTTAAGCCCCGCAATTTTCTCGGTAGAAATAGTCACATCAAAAGTGGATACATTGTTCTGACTTTGACCCTGTTCTGCAATTATTTCCACTGTTCCTTGAAAAACTTCACCCGGAACGGCTTCCGCCGTGATTTTAACGGGCATACCTATTTCGACTTTATTTATATCAAGCTCATCTATAGGAAGCACTACCTGCATTTTCGAATAATTGACGATAACTGCCGCAGGGCTGTTGGAATCACTTGTTGCCGATGGTCTTATTAAGTCGCCCTCTTTAATGTTTTGTTCGATTATCGTTCCATCTATCCCGGAATATATTAATAGATTATTCATTTGGCTTAATTTAGATTCTAAGTCAAGTTTTGCCTGTTCAAAAGATAATGTCTGTTTTTCTATATTTGAATCAATATCACTTACCTTCAATGAAAACAATTTTTGCCCTTTTTTAACTGTATCACCCTCATCTATGTATATATCTTCTATTTCTGAAGATATCCCCGGTCTGACTTCTACCACGCTATAAGGCTCAACAATACCTTCTTCTAAAGCCTGTTCCTTACCGTTTTTGCTCACAACACAAACCTTTACCCTTCTATCTGTTCCCTCTATATAATGATTACCATCAATAACAATAGTTGCATAGTAGTAGATAGCACCGGATGAAGTCAAAGTGCCAACATTATCAATTTTTTCAACTCTGCCTTCTACAGAATATAACGCATCTAAAAGCAGCACTTCTGCTTTTTGCCCTACACTAATTCTTTCTAATTGTGTAGAAATAAAAGGTACACGAACCTTAGTGTAATTCTGATCAACTATGGTAGTTAATATGCTGCTGCTATTTACAGAATCACGAGACTTTACATTAATAGATTTTACAACACCATCTTCATCAGCATATACCACAGCTTTTTCTTTTTGGTCATAGGCGTCTTCCAAATTAAATTGCTGTTGTGTTAGTGCAAGTTGGGCTTTTTTAAGTCCAATCTCCAGCTCTTCGTTCTCTAGCTCTAATAGCAAATCTCCTTTTTTAACTACACTGCCTTCCTCAAAATACACTTTCTTTACAGTACCGTCTACTTTTAGATTGATAGTCTCTTGTTCCATAGGCAAAAGAGTGCCTGATCCTTTTAGGACCACTTCCAAATCCCCCTTTGCCGCACTAGCAATTGGCATGTTTTGAGCTGTGGTTTTTTTGAAATTCTGATTCTGTTTCCACCAATTTATACTAATAATCACTACAGCAATTAAAGTAGCTAAAATTATAGTCTTAACAACTTTTTTTGACAAACACCTTACCTCCCTTTATTAATTTTATCCTCTAGATAATAAGAGTTAAAATATACCAATGTGTTTAGTCTATTCCTGAAATGTGGATAAAATATAAAAGAAATATGGGATTTTATGAGTTGCACAAAAAAACCCCCAAAAGGGGGTCTGCTAGATAAAGATATTGATTATAAGATAAGATCCTATTATGCCGGCAAAGACTGATAAAACCATGTTCCCGTTTATGTAAGAAATAAGCCCGGCAGTTCCTATCCCTACGGCAGTTGCCAATTTCATATCCTGTGGGGCTGTTATTATGCCTCGAACGATTAATATACTTAGAGAGGTATATGGTATATAGAGGAGAAATTGTTTCGTTTTTGGACCTATCGTCTTTTTTGTCAGAAAGGTTAGGGGAACTAATCTCGGTATATATGTAACCAAAGTCATTCCAATTATAAGCGGTAGGTAACTTTTCAATTTTCTACCTCCTTTACATCTTTAACAGTTTCTACTTCATCCTTAAAAATTATAATTCCTATTGATGATGATATAATAATTCCCAGTATAATATCCCAGCCTGGTGCAAAAATTTTGCTATAATGCATTATTGTATAAATTATTGCTGATATTATAGATAATAAAAGCATTTGGTTCGATTTCTTTATTTCAGGGAATAAAAGGGCTGCAAACATTGCATATAATCCTACACTTAGGCTTGATTGCAGTGAAGCAGGTAGCACTTCCCCAGCTAAATAACCTGCAATAGTTCCCAGCCACCAAGAAATATGTGACAGTAAATAGAACACTAATACAAAGGGTAGGGTGAGCCTTTCTTTGTTGAACGATGATACTGAAAATGTTTCATCAGTAATTCCAAAAGCAACTATCGGTAAATACCTTCTGTCAAATTTTTTAAAATGCACAGACAAGGAGGCAGACATCATTATATGTCTAAGGTTTAGTAAAAATGTAGCTAAAATTATACTTCCGTTAACTACCCCTGCTTTTATTAATTCGAGTGCCATAAACTGGCTTGCTCCTGCATAAACCATCATAGAAAATAAAATTGTATCTATAAAGGGTATTCTGGTATTTTTTGCTAACAATCCAAAAGCCATTGCTGCAGGCAAATACCCAATTATTACCGGTAGTGCTACTAATAATCCTTCTTTCATTTCATGTTTTATTTGTTTGTTTTTTATCATAATGTACTTCCCTTCCATTATTTAAAAGATTTTGAAATTATCATTATTATATTAGTATTCTCAGGGAAATACAAGACATCAAAAGAAAGCAAGATATTATACTGATACCCTGTTGCGACCATATCTTTTGGACTTATATAATGCCTTATCTGCTTTGTTGATAAGATCATTCCATGAATTGCCTTTTTCCGGTATCATACATCCTACACCTATGCTAATAGTTTGTAAACCATCATGCGGTGATTTTACATGTTCAATATTAAGGTTTATTATTGCTTTTACCATTTCTTTTGCAACTGCCTCTGCCTCATATTCCTCCATATTAGGAAGTAAAACTATAAATTCATCTCCCCCATAACGCCCAATTGAGCCATTATATTTATCAGTTATATTATGTAAAGCAACTGCAATTTTTCTTAAATTCTCATCTCCTGCAAGATGACCATAATTGTCGTTGTATTCCTTAAAATAATCCATATCTATAAGTAAAAGAGAAATAGGTTTCTTTTTTTTAATATTTTCTTCCCATTCTTCTGCAAGTATTTCCATAAAACGATGTCTGCTTAATATAGTTGTTACACTATCAGTTAAAAGAAGTGATGCTGCTTGTTGAAACTTTTCATCTACTCTGCCGATATTGATCTGTAAATATATTGCCAATAAGCCTATAAATAAGTTTGTTAACATTGCAATTGCAATAATTAAATAGTAACTCCTTAAGCTGGAATAGTATTTATCAATTGGAATATCCACACCTAATAATCCAAGATATTTACCACTTTCACTGTAAAAAGGTGAAACACCTATAATATAGCTGCCCCGTTGATTATTACTTACATAATGGGTAGATTCTCGTCCATTATATATTTCAGCATATATTTCAGCAAATCTGTCATTTTGAACATTATATATGAGTTGGTCAGTATACACAGTCCCTTGGGTGTCTTCCATTCCTGCTTCACTTACCGTAGCATAAAGAAGATAAGCAGCATCTAATAGGGGCCCCTCATCAGGATTATATATATCCTCTTCTCCTGTTTCTGCCTGATATTTAACCCGATATTCAGGTATAAGTGTCTTAATATAAATATGCTTAATATCAGAATTCAGCATCATTTCCCTTGTTTCTCTTTCGAACTCTACATTAAATGGATCTTTTAATAGTTCCTCAAAGCTTAATCCCAAAAGCCTTTCATATTCTTTGTCGTCAATTTTAAGATGATTTGCAATACTAATAGCAACAGTCTCTGCCATATTCCCATATATTTCTTTTAAATCGTTGGAATGCCATATGAAACAATATATGGGCAGAAAGACTAATAATAAAACCCAGATTATTATTAATACTATAAATATTTTCTTCTTCATGATTAAGCTCCTTTTTATAAACACCAGTTTGTACACTTATTATCCCATCCTGCTTACTTAATTTCTTTTCTTGTATTGCTTTTTCCTGTACTTCTTCCTATATTTCAGTATGTGCTTATTATGTGTTTATTTTAATGATATTGAATATCCATATAATAGTCACCACACGAAACAGGTAGTTTCATAAAAAAGCCCCCACTATTTTTGGGTAGGGGACGTATACAATCATAGAAGTTTTCTATAATTTAAAGTTTAGAAGGAATTCCAAAATATTTGCAGAAAATAATATATATAAAGTTCTAGGGGGTATGAACATGAAAATGCTAGAAGAAATGAAATTTACCATTAATCTGTTTACAGAAGGAGATTTGTTTTTCGATTTGTTAAAGACATTCATTAGAGATTCAAAAAACTCGCAATGGCCCCATGAACGTGAAAGAGCAGCTTATGCAGAACAGTTATTCAAGAACGCCCTAAAAACTTACGAAAACGGGGTTTTGTCTTTAGAAAATAGAATACAGCAAGGATTTCAGACTGAACAGGATAAAAAAATGGTCAAAAGAATGAGGGAAAAATACGACTACTGGAAAAAGAAATATGATGAAGTAGTAAACGACAAAGAATATTCTTGTTGATAATTCTTAAGAAAATTATGCAGCCTCAGTAATTTATAGCCGCGCAATATATTAATTGAAAATATAATTTTGGTAATAAATAAGGATAGATATTTATTTCTGTCCTTATTTTTGTCTTAAAATAATGTTTTAGTAAAGCTATGTATAAAAGAAGCAAACTAATGGACAGTTGTTATCCTGTAGAAAGGAAGTTGTATATGTATAAAGACCTTGAAGCTGGTTATCTTACACTTTACAAAAATAATGAATTAAGTAAAAGGACACAACTTGCGAAAGAGCATTTAACTAATTGTTATCTTTGCCCTCATGAATGCGGTATTAATAGAAAAGAAGAGTTGGGTTTTTGCCGTTCACCGGACAAAGTAATAGTGGCAAGTTATGGCCCACATTTCGGTGAAGAATCGGTTTTAGTAGGTAGCAATGGTTCTGGTACAATCTTCTTTGGTTTTTGTAATATGCGGTGTGTTTTTTGTCAAAACTGCGAGATAAGTCAAGGTGGAGAAGGTCAAATAATATCGAATGAAAAACTCGCAGGTATAATGTTAAACCTGCAGGAAAAATATAATTGCCACAACATAAATCTGGTGACTCCAACACATTTCATACCGAATATTTTAGAGGCATTATCAATTGCTGCAAAAAATGGTTTAAAATTACCTCTGGTTTATAACTGTGGGGGTTATGAAAGGCTTGAAACCCTTAAATTATTGGACGGTATTATCGATATTTATATGCCGGATTTTAAGTACAGTTCGGATGAAAGGGGTGTAAAATATTCTAAGGTAAAAGATTATCCTGAAAAGGTTAAAGCAGCCCTTATCGAAATGGATCGACAGGTGGGAGGACTTAAGACAGATAAAAGAGGTATTGCTTATCGAGGTTTGATCATAAGGCATCTTGTTATGCCGGGTGGACTTAATGATACAAAAGAAATCCTAAAATTTATTAAAGATGAGCTTTCAGAAGATTGTTTAGTTAATTTAATGGACCAGTACAGCCCTGCTTTTAAGGCTTTTGAATATAAGGAAATCTCTATGCCTCTAAGTTATTTTGAATTTGAAAAAGCAAAAAATTTCGCAAAAAAATTAGGCTTAAGATTGGCAGACTGATACTGATTGCAACTTCGGTTAAGATGACGGCACCCTCTCCTAAAATCAATAATATATTTAATATATTTACGAAGGTTTTTAAGTATTTCTTGCTTTTAAAACAATTATTTATGTATAATAGAAAGGTGGTACTTTTTTTCAAAAACTCCTCTCTAGAGGGTATTCTTTTTTTAGGGCAAATTAATTGTAAAGGTATATTGAAATAATATAATAGCTTTAACTCGATTAAATAAAAATCTATTTTATCTTGATTATGGGAGAGATCATATATGATTATAAAAAGAAACGACCTACGAAATATCGCAATTATCGCTCATGTTGACCACGGGAAGACAACACTTGTGGACGCAATGTTAAGACAAAGCGGTATTTTTAGAGAAAATCAAAAAGTAGAAGACAGGGTAATGGATTCAAATGAACTGGAACGAGAAAGAGGTATTACTATTTTAGCAAAAAATACTGCTGTTAATTTTAACGGAATAAAGATAAATATTGTTGATACCCCCGGGCATGCAGATTTTGGTGGAGAAGTAGAACGGGTTTTAAAAATGGTTGATGGTGTGTTGCTGCTGGTAGATGCTTTTGAAGGACCGATGCCCCAGACCAGATTTGTTTTAAAGAAGGCTTTGGCTTTGAATTTGCCAGCTATCGTAGTAATCAACAAAATTGACAGACCTGATGCCAGAGCAAATAAGGTTATTGATGAAATATTGGAACTATTTATCGAACTCGGGGCAAATGACACACAAATTGATTTTCCTATAGTTTATACTTCTGCAAAACAAGGTATTGCAAAAACCTCTATAGAAGATAGCAGCGAAGACTTAAGACCGTTATTTGAAACAATAATTAATCACATTCCAGCTCCAGAGGGTGATAAAGAAGCACCGGCACAACTTTTGATAACAACTTTGGATTATAATGATTATGTTGGTAGGATTGCAATAGGCAGAGTTTTTAGAGGGGAAATAATAGAAGGTAATGAATATACCATATGTAAAAAAGATGGTACAACTGAAAACACTAAACTCAGCGATTTATTTGAATTTGTAGGACTAAAAAGAGAACACATTTCATCTGCAACTATAGGTGATATTGTTGCAGTTACCGGTATTAAGGATATCAATATAGGTGAAACTATTGCAGATACAGATAACCCCGAACCAGTTCCTTATGTCAATATTGACGAGCCAACTCTGTCTATGCTTTTCAGCGTAAACAACAGTCCATTTGCCGGACAGGAAGGTATTTACTATACTTCAAGGCATTTAAGGGATAGATTGTATAAAGAAGCTAAAAACAATGTGAGTCTGAAAGTAGAAGAAACCGATAGCCCAGACAGTTTCAAGGTATCCGGAAGAGGGGAACTCCATCTTTCTGTTCTAATTGAAACTATGCGTCGGGAAGGTTTTGAATTCCAAGTCTCAAAACCTGAAGTAATAATAAAGGAAATCGACGGCAAAAAAGTTGAACCCATGGAAACTGTGATTATTGATATACCTGAAGAATACATGGGCATTGTAATGGAGAAAATGGGTGCTCGGCACGGTCAAATACAAAATATAACAAATATGAGTGCAGGAAGTTTAAGACTTGAATTTGAAATACCTACCCGTGGTCTTTTAGGTTATCCATCTGAATTTATGACAGACACAAAGGGCGAAGGCATTATTAACTCTATATTTTCAGGTTATACCCCTTATAAAGGGGAGATGCCTTCAAGGAGTCGGGGGGCTATAGTCGCTTTTGAAAATGGTGAAACCAATACTTATGGACTATATAATGCTCAAGAACGAGGAACACTTTTTATAGGCCCTCAAGTTAGAGTATATGAAGGGATGATAGTAGGCGAAAACTCTCGACCTGGTGATATTTATATAAACGTGTGCAAAAAGAAACATGTAACAAATATGCGTTCTGTTACAGCAGATGAGGCACTAAAATTAACACCACCTAAAGAGATGACATTAGAAAAATACTTGGAATTTATAGACGATGACGAACTTGTAGAAATTACACCTAAAAATATTAGAATGAGGAAAGCAGTTCTTTCTCGCCACGAACGACAAAAAGCAAAATGATTTTAAAGCTCTCACTTTGAGAGCTAATTTTTTTTATTTAATGAGGAATACTAAATTAAAGACTAAATCTTAAAGGAGGGAAATTGTGTGGCTAAGAAAAAAGGAGACAAAGGCAAATCAACACCTAAAAAGAAGGCTTTTAAGGGTGATGATTCACTAAGAGCACAAGAAGAAATATCAAAAGAATTTTTTAATGATACTTTAGAAACAGTACGTAAGAAAGATAAAAAAAAGAAAGATAAATAATAATAAGAGGATATAGAGATTTAACAAAACAGCTCATATAATGCTGCAAAATAGTGAGTGAACATATAAAGTAAAGAAACTGTCAGAGAAAAACCTGACGGTTTCTTTTTTTTGATTTTATCTTAACCCCCTGAACCAGACTTGGCAATAAAGAGTTTAAACAAGATACAGCAGCCAATATATTTGAGGATGAACCAAAAAAAAATTAAAATTTTTGGTTATAATCAATAAAAAATTTCATATTTATGTTATTAGACTAGCTACCAAATAGCGAAATATAATTTTGCAATTATCGATACCAATATTAAGACATAATTAAAAGGGGGTGTATAGGAATGTTAGAAAACAAGGTATGTATAGTAACAGGTGCAGCCAGTGGAATCGGACTGGCAATAGCAGAAGCATTTACAAAAAACAGAGCAAAAGTAGTAATGGCAGACATTAACGAAGAAAAATTAAAAATCGAATCAGAAAGACTAGATATGGATTATTTTACAGCAGATTTAACAAAAAGGGAAGCCTGTAAAGGTTTAGTAGATTTCACATTAGACAAATTTTCAAAAGTAGACATCCTAGTAAATATAGCCGGTATTCAACATGTGTCTCCGATAGAAGAATTTCCAGAAGACAAGTGGGATTTCATAATATCACTGATGTTAACAGCTCCGTTTTTACTGACAAAATATGTTTTTCCTACAATGAAAGAGCAGAAATGGGGCAGGATAATAAACCTAAACTCCATCCATGGACTAGTAGCATCTGAATTTAAAGTAGCTTATGTTTCAGCTAAACACGGACTAAGCGGCTTAACAAAAACCGCTGCATTGGAAGGTGGACCATATGGAATAACTGTGAACTCAATTTGTCCTGCATATGTTAGGACACCTTTAGTTGACAACCAAATAGACGCACAGGCAAAAAGCCATGGGATATCGCGAGACAAAGTAATCGAAGAAATAATGCTTCAAAAAGCAGTTATCAAGAAATTAATAGAACCTTCAACAATTGCAGATGTAGCCTTGTTCTTATGCTTAGATGCCGGAGCTCATATCACAGGATCGATGATACCAGTAGATGGCGGTTGGACAGCGGGATAATCAGAATATAAAGGAGGGGAAAAATATGTTTGGTATTTTTTTAGGGTTAGCACTATTAATGATTCTTGCTTTCAGAGGTTATTCAATAATATGGATAGCTCCGCTAACAGCAGCAGTAGTAGCATTGACTGGTGGGCTCCCATTGTTAGATGCATATAAAGATACTTACATGACCGGATTTGTAGGGTATACAAAGGTTTGGTTCCCTGTATTTATGTTAGGAGCGATATTTGGCTACTTAATGGATTATACCGGGGCTGCAAAATCTATTGCTAAATGGCTGACAAGAATGTTTGGTCCCAAAAGGGCAATACTTGGGGTAGTAATAGGCTGTGCAGTTCTAACTTATGGAGGTATAAGCTTATTCGTAGTTGTTTTTTCAATGTATCCTATAGCTCTTGCACTATTTAGAGAGGCTAATATTTCGAGAAGTCTTATACCTGGTTGTATAGCTTTTGGCTCATTTACCTTTACAATGACTGCAATACCTGGCACACCACAGATACAAAACCTAATTCCTATGCAGTACTACGGAACAGAAGCCACTGCTGCTCCTATAATGGGTATTGTAGCAACAATATTCATGTTTGTTTCCGGTTATCTATATCTTACCTGGAGGCAGAAGAAGCTTGAAGCAGCTGGTATAGGTTTTACCGAACCTACTAATGTAAAGGCCAGTGAAACTAATGAAGAAAATGAAAAATTACCGAGCCCATTATTATCACTTCTGCCTTTGATATCTGTAATAGTAACCCTTAACATATTAAAGTGGGATATTATAGCAGCCCTTTTATCTGGAATCATTCTGTCAATGGTATTAAATTACAAGCTCATGAAAGGATTCCCTGATGCTATTACTAAAGGGGCTGCAGGTTCTATGACTGCAATAATAAACACCAGTGCTGCAGTTGGTTTTGGCACTGTAGTAAAAGCAGTTCCCGGATTCCAAGATCTTACAAAACTTGTTATTGGAATAAAAGGCAATCCGCTTATTTCAGAGGCAGTTGCCGTTAACATTTTAGCAGGTGCAACAGGATCAGCTTCCGGCGGAATGAGTATCGCTTTAGAAGCTTTGGCAGATAAATATTTAGAATTAGCAGCACAAGTTGGATTAAGCCCTGAAGCCCTGCATAGAGTAGCTTCATTAGCTTCCGGGGGACTTGACACACTTCCACATAATGGTGCTGTATTAACCCTGCTTGCTGTAACTGGTATGTCACATAAAGAATCTTATTTTGACATATTTATAACATCACTAGTATTACCTATTTTAGCTTCTATACCGGCAATCATTTTAGCAAGCTTAGGAATATATTAGAAATTTATCTGAATAATTAATTTTAAAAGTGTTTTTTTAAGGTGTTAAAAAGGTTAATTCCAAAAGCAAGTTAAAACTTCTGGCATTATGTAAAGGGGAGGAGCACATAATGAGATTAGAAGACATTAAAAAGATTGGTGTGGCAGGAGCAGGCACTATGGGTGCTGGTATAGCCCAAATATTTGCAATAAAAGGGTATGATGTAGTTGTAACAGATATCGCAGAAAAATTTTTAGACAATGCTAAAAAGATTATTGCAATAAATAACAGCAGCTTAATCGAAGAGAATATTATAAGCGAAGCAGATGCGGAAAAAACTATAGAAAACATATTCTTTACTACAGATACTAAAGCATTTGCTGATGCTGACGTAATAATTGAAGCGATAATAGAAAAAATGGATATAAAACAAGACTATTGGAAAGAAGTAGAAGAGATAGCCAAAGAAGATGCTATATTTGCTACTAATACTTCAGGCTTGAGTATTACGGAAATATGTAAAAAAATTAATAATAAAGGTAGATTTGTAGGGATGCACTGGTGGAACCCACCTCATATTATCCCATTAATTGAGGTAATAAGAGGGGAAGAAACAAATGATGAGACTGTAGATACACTGGTAGAACTAGTTAAAAAGATAGACAGAGAACCGGTAGTTGTTCAAAAAGACGCTAATGGATTTATAGGAAACAGGATACAGTTTGCAATATTTAGGGAAGCTTTGAACATTGTAGAACAAGGCATAGCTACTGTTGAAGATGTAGATAGGGCAATGAAATATGGACTCGGCTTCAGATATGCATCGATAGGACCCTTTGAAACAGCAGATTTAGGTGGACTAGATACATTTTACTATATATCTTCCTATCTATGGGAAGAGCTTAGTGATGCAAAAGAACCGTCAGAGATGTTAAAGACCTTGGTTGATAATAATAATCTAGGTGTTAAAACAGGGAAGGGTTTTTATGACTATCCCGACGGTAAAGGTGAAGAAGCTATGAAACGTAGAGATAAAGCGTTCTATAAAACTCTAAGGGAATTACATATGAAAACCCTTAAAGATGATCTGTTCTCTTAAAATTAAATAATTTTATTTTAGAAATATAAAACAATATTAAAAAAGACCGTCAGGGAAAGCCCTGATGGTCTTTTCATGTTTTATTTTGCCTCCGGTATTTCTATAATGTTATCTATTTTAAATTTCCCAAATTCATTTTCTTCTTCTATAGGAACAAATTTAAATACTCGGCTGCATCCCCAATAATCTTTTATGACTACTACTACCCAATCACCGCGTCGTGATTCAAAAATATCAATTGCAGTTACTCTACCGTAAGGGACGATAGCTTTTAGATCTTTTTCTTCAACTTCAGCCTTATATGATTCTGACAGAAACTTTTCAGCTAATTTTATTCTCCCGTTCATTCTTTCGTTTAAAAAGGCACTTACAGTTTTAATTCTTTCGTCTTTATTGATAGGTTTTATCGGTTTATCATAATTATTATCATTGTAATCTCGAATATAAGTTTTTGCATATCCTGTTCTCAAAAATCTGCCTTTTGCTTGTGACCATTCATAGGTATAAGTCTCGTAAAAATACCTACCATCATATTTAATATTTGTAATTGAGAAAGTCTCTCTGTTCAGATTAAGATGACTTCCTGATCCGGAAAAGATCTCTTTTGCATCACTGCCTGTTATGGTATAAATGTACAAGTGTTTATAATTGTTTACATCCGTATAAACTATTGCAATATCTAAAACGCCGTCTCCTGTATAATCCCTTAATGTAACATCTACATCTACTATTTCATTCCAACTCAAGTATGATTTGCCTAAAACATTTAGTAAGATATTGAACTGTTTTGATGTCAGATATCCATATCTAAAGTTTTTATTTTGGACTACTTCTTTTATTACTTTTCCTTGAATTTCGTATTGATTGTTGTTCTCTGCAGCAAAAACAAAACTTGAAAATAACTGAACTATTAAAATCAGTGCAATTGTTGCAGCACTTAATTTTTTAAACATCTATAACCCTCCTGTGCTTCATAGTTTACATAATACATTCTAACATTTACATCATACAAAATCGATGGAATCTTTAAGAAAAGGTGGCAAAAATAAGGGTTAAAAACATATATAGTTAGCTACAGCTTTTAATAAATGCACTTACTACCTCAGGGTCAAACTGTAACCCTGCATTCTTTTTTATTTCGGCTATTGCTTCCTCCTTGCTTATTGCTTTTCGATAGGGTCTGTCGTTAATCATAGCATCAAAGACATCAGCAACCGCAATAATTCGTGATAACAGTGGAATTTCTTCCCCTTTCAGCCCTTGGGGATAACCTTTGCCGTCCCAACGTTCATGATGGTAGAGTATATATTCGGCAATAGGGGACAATTCTGGTGCCGTCAGTGCAATCCTGTATCCTATTTCCGGATGCTTCCTCATTTCTATCCATTCATCTTTAGTCAAAGGCCCGGGTTTCATCAGTATATTTTCATTGATCGCCACCTTACCAATATCGTGCATAGTTGCTAGAAGTTCAAGTTCATCCAATAGTTGATTGTTTAAGTCCATATGCTCCCCTATTTTCCTACAAATATCTTTCAATCGTTCTGCATGTCCTTCTGTTCCCATGCTTTTTTCAAAAAGATTGGCTTTCATGGAGGATATAACTCTATCTCTATAACGTTTAGCATGCAAAATCTTATCGCTGTACATACGGCTCTCGGCTTCTTTGAAAATTTGCCATATATTTTCTTCGGCTCTGCTTTTTGTTGCATATCCCAGAGCAATACTAATATCTATGGTTCCGTCTTCCCGGCAGATACATCTTTCTTTAATCCGCTGTGTGATTTTTTCTGCAGTTTCTGTATCAGCTTGAGGCAAAAATATAACAAGCTCATCCCCGCCCCATCTAGCAATAAGATCCTCACTGCGGCAAGAACTTTTTATAATTTCTGCTGCCTTTATTAATAACTTATCGCCCTCTTGATGGCCAAATACGTCATTTGTAAGCTTCAAACCGTTAAGGTCGCCTATGATTACAGATATAGGAAGCTGTCTCGGTGTATCCAGTCTATTTATCTCTATTTCTAAAAAATTTCGGTTGTAAAGCCCGGTAAGCTGATCATGCGAACTTAAATATTTTAACTGTTCTTCATATTTTTTACGTTCTGTAATATCATTATAAATCACATAAGCGCCAAGTAATTTACCGTCAATAATAACGGGATGCCCTTTTATAATAACTTCAACAGGCAACCCTTCTTTAGTATAATGTGTTCCCTCTACAACAATTTCTTTCCCCGATAATAATGCCTTTGTATAATGTCTGTCGATTGTATTTTCTGTTTCCATATAAAGAACTTGGTCAATATCTTTCCCTTTTATTTCATTTAATCTATAGCCAAAAAGTTTATAGAAACTATAATTAATTTCCTCTATACGATAATTATGATCAATACAAACTATAGCATCTGTTGAGTTTTTAAACAAAACCTCCAGCCATTTTTTTTCAGTTTGAAGTTTCTTATTCGCCTCTATACGTTCTTTTTCCAATTCAGCTTCTATTGCTTGCCGTTTCATAGCAATATCAAGATTAGCAAAACAGTTTTGTGCTAACATATTAATAATGGGCAGCAGTTCTTTTAAAAATGGCTCTTCAATAGGAGCACTTCTTCCCAACAGAAGCAGACCAAAATTCTTGAGTGGAAACCCATAATAATTTAAGTCCTTCTTGGTTACTATAACGTTTTTATCCGTTCCTTTTAATAATTTTCTTTCAAACCCTCTAATTAGCTTATAATATTCCGGATCTTTTATAGCTGAATGCGGAACAACATATATAGTTTCCATGTGATTATTTTTATATTGCAAAACACTAACTAAAGTGCAGTTTAGTTTTTTCAAAAATGCAGTTGATGCTTTTTTTACCAGTTTATCTAGTTCCTGTTCACCGCTTACTGAAAGTGCTAGTTCAAGCAGAATTTGAGTCCATATTATGTATTCCATTTTTTATTCCCCCAGCAATCCTACAACTGAAGTCTTATTGTAAAATTCTATATAATTCTTACCTGTATTGGCGATCTCGCCTATAGTTAACGCTCCTATAAGCACATTTCCGGTATAAACCGCTTCCAGTTCTTCATCAAAATCAGACTGGAGAAAAAGAACCCTGGAAACACAGTCCATAAAAAAGGTCGTTGTTGGCTTTGATTCTCTGCTATTTGCTACTTTTCTGTAAGATTCTTCAGCCAATTGACGGGCTTTAACTGCACCATCTATTAAAGAGTCTTTATCCCCTTTTAATATATATACAAAAGAATTCAAAGGAACTTCTCCAACACAAAACAATTCGCTGCCATCTACTGCAATAGGGTCTCGAAC
Organism: Thermoanaerobacterales bacterium; assembly: GCA_012839065.1. Taxonomy (GTDB): domain Bacteria; phylum Bacillota; class Thermosediminibacteria; order Koleobacterales; family Koleobacteraceae; genus DUOC01. The sequence goes on from DUOC01000110.1 coordinate 15,292, forward strand.
AACCATTTCCTCTGACATTTTTGCAATGCCAAAGGGAAACTCTTTCGCTAACTGGAAGAAATTATTGTTATCAAAAGATTTCCCTGATATTTTCTCTACTATTTTTCGATATACTTCAAATGCCGGGCGCCAGTTTAATGAAATTATTCTATTATAATCGGCTTCTGTTACTTTCAATGGACCTGCTACAGGCTTCCAACCATGTGCAACCCCTATACCGCTTTTTATATCGGACAAAGCAAAAACAGCCGCGTTTTCTAATAATCCTTCCTCTGTAAATATACAAGGTTTACTTCCAGATGTTAATGAGCCGGCTCCTCCGCCGATATAGTTTGGGAGGAGACCCCAACAATTGAACATGCTATCGATTAGTGCAGAAGTATTTTGGCTGAGTCCGTCCATAAAGACAAACATCGTTTTATTTTGAAGAGACTGCCATTCAAAAGCACATTCCATAGCCGCAGATATATTACTTAGGTCGCTAACTACAGCAGTTCTTACAGGTTGGTGGATACCGGCAACAATCGTTCCCTTCTCAAGTTTTTCCTTATTATATAGAATATTAGAAAATATTCCACCAAATACCGGTTTCTTACACTGTATCAATACATCATTAACATTTTCGGGGGTAAAACCGCTGGTGTCACAAGAGAGAATAAGAATCCCTTGTGTATTCTCGTCATCAACTGCTCGTTTTAGCAGATGCTGTAATCCTTCTACCGTGCCAACTCTGTCTATATCTATAAACATATGACCACCTCTTTTATTTTTAAGGTTCATAAAGAACACAGCGGTAACCCTTTATAAATCCTATTCTCTCTATCTTTATATTAAATTTAATTTATCCCAACTCTTATCAAAACTGTTAAAAACATACGTATGTTCTATACAGCTTTTCAAAATCCTTCTTTTTCTTTGCTTTTTCGAAGGATCATTTTA
>DUOC01000111.1 GCA_012839065.1 Thermoanaerobacterales bacterium
TATTACAGGAAACCCTTTCTCATCTAGTATTTTAAGCAATGCGGTCTTACCAACACCAGTCATTCCATGTAATACAATTAATTGAAAATTAATGTCTAATTCATTTAGTTTATTATATATATATTTTCGATAATTTTTATAGCCTCCTTCAAGTAGAAAAACATTATTAAATCTTACCAGGTGTAATATAGTTGCAATAGATCTGCTTCTCATTCCGCCTCTCCAGCAAAATACTATGATATTTTTATAATCGTCCCTTAATCTTTTAAATTTAATATAAATATCCATCAATTTGTGAGATGCTATCTCTAACCCTTTTTCTATCGCTATATTGCTGTCATTGGAATATAATTTGCCTAGTAAAGCCCTTTCTTCATCATTAAAAATGGGAATGTTTACTGATCCTACAATTGTTGCTTCTTCAAATTCAGCGGGAGATCTTAAATCTACAAAAACAGAGTTTTCTAATTTCAAGGCTTCTTCTATCTTAATAGTTTTTATCACCTAAAACACCTCTATTGTATGGCTGTTAGCTGTTTAATTAAATAACTATTACTGTATTTTTATTTTAGCTCTTTTTCTAGTATGTTTTCCAATTGTTCATTTGTTATTAGAATATCTCTAGGCTTTGTTCCACTATAACTGCTTATTATACCCCTTTCTTCTAAATGATCTATAATTCTAGCTGCCCTGGTATAACCTATGCGAAGTCTCCTTTGTAGCAGAGAAACTGAAGCTTGTCCTTGTTCAACAATTAACTTTAATGCATCATATAGAAGTTCGTCTTTGAACTCGTCTTTTTTAGGCTTGGCAGATTCATCAACTAAAAAGTCTTCTTTCTTATAAGTAGGAGTACCTTGAGCCTTTATATAGCTTACCAATCTTTCAATATCGCTCTCCGAAACGCAACATCCCTGAATCCTTATGGGTTTTGGAGCCCCTACTGGATAAAAAAGCATATCCCCTTTACCTAATAGCTTTTCAGCCCCTCCAATATCTAATATAGTTCTGGAATCAATTTGTGAAGAAACTGCAAAAGCTATCCTTGATGGAATATTAGCCTTAATGACCCCCGTAATAACGTCAACTGAAGGTCTTTGAGTTGCTACAACCAGATATATACCGGCTGCCCTTGCCATTTGTGCTATCCTGCAAATAGAATCTTCTACTTCATTTGGGGCGACCATCATTAAATCAGCTAATTCATCTATAATTACTACTATTTGTGGCATATATTTATCATTGCCTATTTCTGTATTTTTTTCATTATACCTTGCAATATCACGAACATTTATATTTGCAAATTTTTTATAACGTTCTTCCATTATATTAACAATCCAATTTAGTGCAGATGCAGCTTTCTGAGGGTCTGTTACAACTGGTGTTATTAAATGTGGAATATCATCAAAGGCTTTTAATTCAACAACCTTAGGATCAATTAAAAGAAATTTAACTTCGTCTGGTTTAGCTTTAAATAATATGCTGGATATTATACAGTTTATACATACACTTTTCCCCGAGCCAGTTGCACCGGAAATAAGCAAATGAGGCATATCACTAAGATCCGCTATTATCGGTTTCCCTGCAACGTCTTTACCAAGTGCTATAGTTAAATTTGATTTGGAATTGCCAAATTCTTTTGTTTCTATTATTTCTCTTAAATAAACAAACGAGGTTTTTTTATTAGGTACTTCTATACCCACAGCAGATTTCCCTGGTATAGGGGCCTCTATTCGTACATGTGATGCCGCTAAACTTAAAGCAATGTCATCTGCAAGAGAAACAATCCTACTTACTTTTACCCCAGGGGCTGGTTGTATTTCATATCTCGTTACAGTAGGTCCATAGTTAACTTGAACTATCTTTGCTTTTACGCCAAAACTATCTAATGTATTCTCTAATACTATTGCTTTTTTCAATATTTCTTTCTCATCTATAGCCCCTTTATTTTTACTGGCTTTTTCTAGTAAGGAAGTAGAAGGCATAATATAATCTTTTTTTATTTCTTCATCTATTATATTTATTTCTAAATCATCTTTTTGAAAACCTTTAATTTCAGTAATTGTATTTTCAAAATTAGTTAAACCTGTTGGTTGTTCTTTAACTTCTGATGGAGTTTCACTTATTATTTGTATTTTGTGTTCGAGTTTTTCATCATTATTTTTTTCTTGTTGGTCTTCTTTTATACTTTCGACCTTGTTTGATTCAGCAGTCTTTTGTATTGTCCCATTTAACAATATTTTAATTGGCATAAACATTTTTTTTATAAAAAAAACTAATGATTTATTAAACAATAAAATAATTCCTATCATAAAAGACGCAGATAAAATAACTTTAGTACCTAAATCGCCAAAAAATTTAAGAAGTACGATTGAGAGCAATGAACCTAGAAATCCTCCACCCTTTCCTTCTGCGCCAAGCAAAATACTATATCTTAAATTTTCGTAATATTTTAGGTGCGTAGATTCTATTTGCACAGGTATATGTAAAAACACAATAATAACAACAAAAATAATTAGAGCACCTAATGATTTATAAGTAAAAAATAGTCTGTTTCTATATAAAATAATATATAGACCTAGTGAAATAAATATAAAAGGGATAATAAAAGAACCTCCACCTATTAAACCCTTCAATGTCTTATCTAGATATTCACCTACCGGCCCTGCAGAATTAGTAAAGACACTTAAAAAGCATAAGATGGCAATGGCTATCAATACTATTCCATATATATCATATAAAATCAATAATTTTTCTTGCTTTTTTTTACGCTTCATCTTATTTCACCCCATGAAGATATTTCTATAGAAGGGTTAAAAAATCCTTTTACAATTTCTATAACATATAACAAAGACAAGTATTAAATAAATGCAAGAAAAATTGTGAGAAAACCTATTATCCAGCAGTAGTATGAAAAGTAATGTAATCTATCATCTATTAATAGTTTCATCAATAATTTAATAGCAAAATAGCCGGAAATCGCTGCAGATATAATTCCCAATAAACAAGCTAATATGTTTATATCTCCTAGCCCTATTGTAAATATATCCTTAATTTCAAATAAAAAAGCGCCAAATACTGCTGGCAAAGATAGAATAAAAGAAAACTTTACAGCACTCTCTTTTTCAATACCTCTAAAAAGACAAGCAAAAATCGTTGAGCCTGATCGTGATAACCCAGGGTTTATTGCTAATCCTTGGAAAAATCCTATAAAAATAGAATCTAATACAGTAATATCCTTTACTGTTTTCCTACCTGATAATTTGCTGCCCCACCACAACAATAGACCAGTAATAAGAAGCATTATTCCTACAATATACATATTTTCATAACCCTTCTTGAACAACGATTCAAAAAGGATACCCATGAGCGCCGTTGGTATGCTCCCTATAATTACCATTTTGATAAGTATACTATATTCGTTTTCTTGTAAACCAACTTCCGAAAATCTTCCTTTATTTTTAATGATACTTACAAATTCTAATAGAATATTAATCATATCTTTCCAAAAATAGATAATTATCGATAATAAAGTGCCTAAATGGAGTAATACTTCGACTAAAACACCTGGACTTTTGATGTTTAATAATTCTTGCAATAATACCAGATGCCCAGAACTGCTTATTGGTAAAAATTCAGTAAAACCCTGTAATATACCCAACAATATACCATCTATAAACCTCATTTCACTGATCAACTCCTTTGTTCAGATAGTAATTTATTAATAAGATTTAAAATTGTATCTAAAAAAGGTAATACAATTATTGCACTTAATACGTTAAACATTGTATGGGCGTTGGCTATTTGTTTACCTATTTCATCCGGTGAGATATATTTAATGATATTTATATATATAGGAAATATACTCATTATAAATATAGCTCCAATAACATTAAAAAATAAATGAAATAAGGCTGCTTTTTTTGCCTCTCTAACAGCCCAAAGACTTGCAATTAAAGAAGTGGTGCAGGTTCCGATATTAACTCCTATCAATATAAAAACAGCTGTTATCAAATCAATATGAGACTGCCTTGCAGTTAAAACAAGAAAAATTGAGGTCAAGCTGCTGCTTTGCAAAATTGCAGTTAAAATAATACCAGCGGTTATACTTAGTAACGGATTAGAACATAAAATTTTAACAATAGGTATAATTTTTTCATTATACTTTAAGAATACATTACTTTCAAGAAAATTTAAACTAAAAAATAAAAAACTAAAGCCTATAAAAACCCTACTTAAGTTCTTACAATGCTGATTGTTTATTAAATATAAGAAAATACCCGCCAAAAAAAAATATAGCATAAAGCCGGCTCTATTAAATGTGACAATGTGAGTAGTAATTGTAGTGCCTATATTAGAACCAATAATTATCCCTGCAGATTGGCGGAAATTGATAACCCCTGAGTTAACAAGAGCAACTATTATTACAGTTACTATGCTACTGCTCTGAACGATTATCGTTGAAACAATCCCAATACTTATTTCCAAAAATAAATAACCAGAGAAAATTTCTGCATATTGTTTTAAACCCTTATCAACTAAATATTTTAAAGATTTGCTTGTTAAATTCATTCCACTTATCAATAGCATAAAACCAATACCAAGTCTAAGCAAATATAGGGACATAATATTCACCTATTTATTAAGATATTTTATCACACCAATTAAAAATATGCTATTTGTAAAAAAATAATGCGCCATTTTCTGACGCATTACTTTACATATAAATTCAAAATTTGCCCAGGTTGATATAAAGGGTTTACAAAGTCATAGGGATTAGAACTGATCACTCTAACAATTCTCCATTTATTAAATTCTATAGGTTCCATGATCATTTTTATACCATCAATTTCTACTTCTATAAAATTATAATCTGTTTTATCCATATTCTCTACTACTAATTCGATTGGTAGAGCTACATAATGTATCATTTGATGCTCCTTCCCTTAATTATTTTTATTATCTACTCTTCTTTCATCTATTAATTGCTTTAACTTATTTAGCGCAGCACTTAAACCACCTACTTCATTTATCAATCCACAATTTACTGCATCAACACCGACAAGTACAGTCCCAATATCCCTTGCCAGCTTACCCGTACTGAACATCAAATTTCTAAAAGATTGTTCATCTATATCGGAATGTTTGACAACAAATTGGATTACTCTATCCTGCATTTTATCCAAATATTCGTATGTTTGTGGCACTCCTACTACTAAACCAGTTAGTCTTATAGGATGAATAGTCATTGTAGCCGTTTCTGCAATAAATGAATAATTGCTTGCAACTGAGATAGGCACTCCAATACTGTGCCCCCCACCTAGAACAATAGAAACTGATGGTTTAGACATGCTTACAATCATTTCAGCTAATGCTAACCCTGCTTCTACATCTCCGCCTACTGTATTTAATACTATAAGCATCCCTTCTATATTAGGGTTTTGCTCAATAGCTACCAACTGCGGAATTATATGTTCATATTTTGTAGTTTTATTCTGAGGTGGTAAAACCAAGTGACCTTCTATCTGTCCTATTATTGATAGACAATGGATATTATTTTCTCCTGTAGGTAGTTCCATTTGTCCTAACTGCTTTACTGTTTCAAGTTTGGTTTGTTCATTAGTCATTTCTGCCATTATACCATTCCTTTTTTAATTTTATCACTCTTGTATTATTTTGA
>DUOC01000210.1 GCA_012839065.1 Thermoanaerobacterales bacterium
CAACACCAGTGGGCCCGAGGAAGACAAATGAACCAATCGGTCGTTTAGGATCTTTAAGTCCTGACCTGGATCGACGAATCGCTTCTGCTATTGCTTTAACTGCTTTATCTTGCCCAATAATTTTTTTATGAATTTCTTTCTCAATATCAAGTAATTTTTGAGCTTCCTCAGCCATTAAACGTTGTACCGGTATACCAGTCCATTCAGCCAAAACAGCTGCTACATCATCTGCATACACAGTAGGAACTTTTTGTCCCTCCCTTTCATTTCGCCAACGTTCCAACTCTTTCTGATATTTCGCCCGCAGTTCTTTTTCTTTATCCCGATATTCTGCTGCCTTTTCATACTCCTCATTATTAGCTGCCGCCTCTCTGAGCTTGCTAATCCGCTGCAGCTCTTCCTCCAACCTTTTGCATTCTCCTGAAGCCGTCAGGCAACTCAATCGTACCTCAGCAGCAGCTTCATCGATCAAATCGATAGCTTTATCGGGGAGAAAACGATCCTGAATATATCTTTTAGAAAGGTTTGCTGCTGCCTCTATAGCTTCGTCACTTATAACAACCCTATGATGAGCTTCGTACTTATCTTTAAGCCCGTACAATATGTCTATAGTCTCTTCTACGCTCGGTTCATCAACAAATACAGGTTGAAATCTCCTTTCCAGAGCAGGATCTTTCTCAATATATTTTCTATATTCATCCAAAGTAGTAGCTCCAATACAATTAAGTTCTCCTCTGGCAAGCATAGGTTTAATCATATTAGCTGCATCCATAGCACCTTCAGCAGCACCTGCACCCAAAATAGTGTGAAGTTCATCTATAAACAAAATCACTTCATCTGAAGCACTTTCACATTCATTAAGTATAGCTTTCAATCTTTCCTCAAATTCACCCCTATACTTGGTGCCAGCCAGCAATGCTCCTAAATCCAAAGCAATTACTCGCTTAGATAATAAGGGTTCTGGTACATCCCCTGATACTATGCGTTGGGCTAGCCCATCTACAATAGCTGTTTTGCCTACTCCTGGTTCCCCTATCAGCACAGGATTATTTTTGGTCCTGCGTGACAGAATCCGCATAACTCTGTTAATTTCAGCATCTCGCCCAATTACAGGATCGAGCTTGCCCTGTTCGGCTTCATCGGTTATATCTCTACCGTACCTCAACAGTGTTTGATAAGGTTTTTTCATTTTTTTACGTGTGCTTTTATCATTATCTCCCAATTGTTTAATTATATTATCAAAATTTACCCCGCTTTCTTCTAACAGCCTTGTTCCTAAACCTTCACCTTCCATAAGAATACCTAATAATAGATGAATCGGTTCAACCAGCTGGCTATCCATCTTCCTAGCAATTTCTAATGCTGATTCTAATGCCCTTTTTGCATGTGGTGTCATCGTAACCCTAGTGCTAGGGGCTGCACTGCTCCCGTTAATCTTTAGGATTTCTTGTTTAACTCCTTCATCCTGAATATAGGGGGTTAAAAAATCTGAAAGCCCAGCTTCAGGCGACAATAAGGCAAGCAGCAAATGTTCAGTCCCTAGATAGGTATGCCCCAACTGCTTTGCTTCATCATATGCATCTTCCAAAACCTTCTTGGTGCTCTCTGCAAACCAATCCAGCGGATCTCTGTCCTTAAAAACAGCAAAGCTTGGTAATAGCTGCCTTATCCAATCTAAATCACTTTGCCATCCGCCAAAAGATAATCCTTCCTCTTGGGCAACTTGTACAGCACACCTTTGACAAAGATGGGTAGAACGACTTATACCATTGATGATACGAGTTTTATGAACTGTAGCAGGGTAACTTTTGCATCTTTCACAAAGCATCTCAATTCCCCCTTTCTTTTTATATCAAATATATATTTTCAATACACAAACTCTGGATGATGATAAATTAAGTAATCCAGAGCTTGTGTATATTAGTGTTTAAAATTTTTATTTCACCTCAATTTTAAGTGCTTTCTTTTGAGTCGGTTCAGCTTTAGGAATTACTATTTCTAAAACCCCATTTTTTAAATTAGCTCTAGCCTTATTTGGTATCGTTTTTGTTCCTAGAGGTATTATACGTTCAAAAACTACTTTTTGTGGACGCTCCTTTAATACATATCTTTCTTCATTTTCTTTTTCCTCATATTTTCCACTGATAACTACATTATCTTCTGATACCTCAATATTTATATCTTTTTGATCAAATCCCGGCACATTAGCTTTAATCAAGATATCTTTACCTCTATCTGCTACATCAATACTAACACCTCTTTGTTCACTTCTATCAAGAGGCCAAACACTTTCACTCCACTGGAATAAATCATCAAACAGCTGGTCCATGTTGCGCTGCAATGCAGTTAAAGTCCTTCCACCAGTACGCATAGGATCTCTTCTGATAATGTTTGCCATTTTACACCACCTCCCTAAATATTAAGCTTTTTAATTTGTTTCACCAGTTATACTTTTCCTGTCTTCTCCACTTTCTATATCAATTTTTACACTATGAGTTATGTGTTTTTCTGATAGTGGTATATTGATTTCTATAATTCCATCCTTATATGTTGCTTTTACTTCTTCAGGTTTTATTGATACTGGCAGCTTAAATGAACGACTAAAATTGCTATAACTGCGTTCGCGTATCAACGCTTTAGCATTATCAGGGATTTTGGGATGTTTAAACTCTCCTTTAATCGTCAAAGTATTTTCGGTAGTCATAATTTCGATATCATCACTGCTGAGACCTGGAGCTTCAACAAACATAACTAATCTCTCATCTGTTTTATATGCATCTACTGCTGGTCCAATGTCTACTCCCATATTTTGTGGTAAGCTAATGAAAGAACTATCAAAAAAATCATCCATCTCCCTACGAATACGGTCCAACTCTCTAAACGGATTAAATGGTAGTAAACTTGTCATCATACACCACCTCCATTTATTGTTGTTAGCACTCTGTAATGGTGAGTGCTAATCATAACTTAACACCCACCATGATATATGATAATATAATAAAATTCATATTGCAAATTCGGAAAATCCCATTTACAAACTATTTTTCGTTATTTTCATTATGTAATCTATATTTATCTTCCATTTTCTCCATATTTTGCGTAAAATCAAACTTTTTTAGTTTTTGAATCTTGATTTTTAATTCCAAAAAAATCAATACTCTATTTCCATAATCAGTTAATCCCAAAGTATTAGGGTGCATTATAAAAAAATCCCGTGGAAGTATAATATTTACTTTCCCACGGGGCTCCTTATTTTTATCACCTTTAGTTTGGCGGCATCCCAAGGCTGAAAACACAGTCACTGGCCTCTATATAATAGGCCAATCCTTGAAAACTCTTGTAATATATATTATTCCCCAAAGATTAACAACCCCATTAACAGTTAAACAAGTACCAATAAATCTGGTCAGGATAATGCTTCCCTCAAAAGGTTTGAAAACCAATAATATCCCCAAGACAGCTGTTATTAAAGCAAGATAAAGATGTATCTGCCACTTCTTATGCAGCAGCCTTTTTAGATTAAAAGCAAACTGCAGCCTTATAATGCTGTCAACAATAATCACAATTCCAAGTATAATGGGCAGTGCAGTAATTATTACTTTCGGGGCAATCAGCATAAAACCGCCAAACGCAATAAAGATAAGTCCATAAACCAAGTCGAAATCCAACAAATTTCCGTAGACATCTCTTCTAAAAAAACCGACTATTCTAATGATACCTGGGATCAGCATAATAGTGCCAAACAGCCTGCAAATAGTCAGGGCTGAGAACTCAGGCCTGACAATTAGGATGATACCCAGCAAAATATACAATATTGACATAACTATAGTTGCAGTTTTAAACTTTTTTACATGTTCCATATTCCACCCTCCATTTCTTTTGCACTTACTTCTTTGCTGTTAATTGTTTATTCTGATTTTACCACCACTTATCTGCTTCACTGAACTTGCAATTTCCATAAATTAATGACTTTACAAAGCAGGTATTTGTTTGCTATAAATTATTAATAAAAAGTCCTTATCACTTACATTGTAGCAAATAATTTCCAATATGTATATAATAAGATCTTGTATTATAAAAAAAGTCAGAGTAAAATTTTAGTATGCAAAGTAGGCAGAAAAAACCAGTTGACCGACAAAGTCATATATGGTATCATTTGTAACAAAGAAAAATTTCAAAAAATATCTCTTTAATCGCTATCAAAAGAAATGAATAAGCACTAATTTAGTTTCAGTTTTGAGGAAATTGGCGGCTAATTGTGTTTCTACATGGAAAGCAGCAAAATGCTGTATAAGAGCTTTATGCTGCTTCTTTTTCTATGTCCGCTATATCAGATCTTTGCAAGGAATTAGATCCGATAATGAATACAAGGTGCGGATGACTGCAGCGCTATATACTGAGTTTTATACTATAATTTATTTTACTGTTATCAGGAGGTGTTTTTAGACATGTCATTTAAAACAAAAGGGAATCACGGTTTTTTTACTTCAAAACATAAACACGATGTAACCGATAATTCCGATTCTACTCCTTCGGGCTCAATGCCCAGCAAGGAGAACGAACCGTCATTTTGCAGTAGCAAACAACCTGCCGATATTCGCAGAGCAATACTTACATTGGCTTTACCTGCACTTGTTGAGTTTGGTCTTATGATGATAGTGCAGATGGTAGATATGATTCAGGTAGGTTCACTGGGACCCTGGGCTATTGCAGCTACAGGATTGGCTGCTCAACCAACCATGCTGATTTTTTCTGTATTCAGCGCATTGGTAGTTGGAACCACTGCTCTTGTCGCAAGAGCAGCTGGAGCAGGTGATAGGGATTATGCTTGTCGTGTAACGCGGCAATCCTTTGTAATTGTCCTAATTATGGGGGTTGTTATAACTATAATAGGGATACTTGCTTCCGGAAGCATTATACGATTAATGGGAGCCAGTGCCGATACAATCAAACCTGCAACTGCTTATATGAAAATAATTATGGCCGGCACTATATTCGCCGTTGGCAATATGGTACTTGCAGCTTCTCTCAGAGGCGCAGGCGATATGATAACACCAATGACTTCAAACATGGTAGCGAATATAGTTAATATATTCGGTAACTGGGTACTTATCAACGGAAAGCTTGGATTCCCACGGTGGGAAGTAGCAGGTGCTGCAGCAGCTACATCACTTTCGAGAATGGTAGCATTTTTTATTACATTCCATGCAGTATACAAGAGAAACAAATTTATCCAGATATCCTTTCATGATTCATATCGATTTGAACCTGATATAATCCGGGATGTACTTAATATCGGCATTCCAGCTGCAGTAGAACAATTGGTTATGAGAGGCGGCACACTGCTGTTTGCACGCTTGATTGCCGGATTTGGCACTTTGATGTTTGCTGTACACCAGATAGCAATGAATATCGAAGGTTTAAGCCTTGTTCCTGTAATGGCATTTCAAATGGCCACTACTACACTTGTAGGGCAGAGTTTAGGTGCAAAAAAACCTGAAATATCAGAAGAAGTAACTCGTCAGTCAATACTCATTAGCATAAGCATAATGTCTTTAATTGGGCTATTTTTCTTCCTATTTGGCAAATATGCTGTAAAAATTTTTACCAAAGATGCAGATGCAATATCATTGGGAGCAAGTGCATTGAAGATTTTAGCATTTTCGCAGCCAACCACGGCAGTATACTTTGTTTTAGCAGGAGCTTTACGGGGTGCAGGAGACACAAAATATACTATGTATGTAAGCACAGTCTGTGTGTGGGGTGTTCGCCTTATGCTAGGTTACTTGTTGGCAAACGTGTTTGGCATGAAACTTATAGGCGCATGGATTGCTGTTGTGGCAGATATGCTGGTCAGAATGCTACTTGCACTAAAAAGATTTTTAAGCGGACACTGGAAACAGGTTTTTGTAATAGAAGAATACTCTTAAAATATGCACAGTTTGCAGGGTGCCTTACAGAACAAATCCTTTTTCGAGAAAAATCCTAATACAGGCATCTGCAACTTCAGGATCATATAAAATGCCTTTATTTTTTTTGATCTCATCAAGAGCCGCATTCAATCCTAGTGCTTCCCTATATGGCCGATGGTAAGTCATAGCCTCGACTACATCGGCCACACCAACTATCCTGCTCGCAAGCAAGATATCATCTCCTTTGAGTCCTTGGGGATAACCGGACCCATCCATCCTCTCATGGTGCTGAAGCACTATGTCTGCAACAGACCATGGAAATTCTATTTTACTCAATATTTCATAGCCTGTCTTAGGGTGTTCTTTTATCAATTCAAATTCGGCTTTCGAGATGCGCCCGGGCTTCGAAAGGATATCAGAAGGCACGCGGATTTTTCCAACATCATGAATCAGAGATGCCACCCAGATGCTTTGTACATGGTCTTCCGGCAAACCGATCTCCCGAGCTATGGCTTGGGCAATCATAGCTACTCGTTTCTGGTGCCCTGCCGTATATGGATCCCGCATCTCAACAAGAGTAGATAGAGCATGAACGGTTCCCTCCAATGCTTTTTGCAGTTTTTGATAGCTCTTGTTAAGCTCTTGTTCCACTATCTTGCGCTTCGTTATGTTGTGTCCCACCATTATTGCGTGTGTGATGGCTCCATTGTTGTCGCAATAGGGTATGTAGTTAATCTCGAAACACTGCCTGCCTTCACCCGGCATATCGAACCACATTTCGGTGCTGATCTCTTCCCCGTTCAGACAGCGGTCAAGATAATCTTTGATTTCTTGCTCAAAAATTTCCCGGCCCCATACATCGCTGACCGAACTGCCGACAATTTCTTCCGGACTGTTTTTTTTGAAAGCTTTGTAAAAACTCTTATTAGCTGTCTCATACACATAATTTCTGTTGATCATAACCATCATGTCGCTGGAAGCATTAACAACAAAGTCTGATTTCCTGTAGAGGTCCTCTGTTTTTCTTCGGGACTTTCTTCCCTCGGCTTCCTGAAGCTCTCGTTCGATTACTGGAACCAGGCGCTGGATATGGTCTTTCATAACATAGTCATTAGCACCTTCTTTCATAAGTTGAACTGCGTTCTCCTCCCCAATAGCGCCCGTTACGATTATAAAAGGCACATCGATGCCGCTTTCCTTAAGTATTGATAAAGCCTCATACGTACTGAAACAAGGCATATTGTAGTCTGAAAGGATGAGATCCCATTCCTTTGAAGAGAGTGCTGCTCTCATAGCAGATTCCGTTTCAACCCGCTCATACACAGGCTTGTATCCGCCCCGACGCAGTTCACGCAGAATCAAGAAGGTATCATCTTCTGAATCCTCAATAATTAGTACCCGTATTTTTTCGTCCATTTAGTTCCCCCCAATTGCTTAGGTAATTCGTTCATTTTGAGCCAGTATAGCCCTAAATGCTGCATAACATCCTTAAACTCGTCGAAATCAACCGGTTTTCGGATGTAGCTGTTCGCCCCAAGTTCGTAGCTCTGAATTTTATCCCGTTCCTCGTCTGAAGATGTAAGCATAACAACAGGCAGATGAGCCGTTCTGCTGTGGCTGCGGATCTGTTTCAATGTCTCAAGGCCGTCCATCCTCGGCATTTTTACGTCCAGAAGCACAACAGCAGGCAAGGCAGCTTTATACTGCCCCGAATCTTCGCACTTCCCGAAGAGATACTCAAGTGCCTCAACACCATCACGTGCAACAACTAGTTTGTTTCCTATACAGCATTTTTTGAAAGCACGTTTAATAAGAACAATATCGTCTGAACTGTCTTCAACTAACATAATCGTTTTTTCATACACGGACTTAACTCCTTTCTTTTCGTTATTCCAATGTAAAATAAAAAGTTGTTCCCTTACCGACAGCACTTTCAGCCCGGATATTACCTCCATGACGGTGAACTATCCGCTGAACCGATGCAAGACCAACTCCCGTACCCTTGTATTCCGCTGTGCTGTGAAGGCGCTGGAATGGGGCGAAAAGCTTATCGGCATACCTCATGTCAAAGCCGGCTCCGTTATCACGTACATAGTAAATAGATTTTTTACCCTGTCTCACCACACCAAATTCAATCCTGGCGTTTTCGTGTTTCTGCGTAAATTTCCAAGCATTACCAATCAGATTCTCCAAAGCTGTCCTTATAAGAGTCGGGTCTCCACTTGCAACAACGCCTTCCGCTATAACAAATTCTACTTGGCGGTCGGGGTCAGTTACTTTGAGATCCGCGGCTATGTCCTGTGCCAAAGCGCTTAGGTTCACCTGTTTGCGTCTCATCTCATATCTTCCGATGCGGGAAAGCTGGAGGATTGCATCGATCATGGAAGCCATACGTTGACTGGCAGCTCTTATACGTCGAAGATAGTCCTGACCTTCATCATCCAATTGCTCCTCATAGTCTTCCAGCAAAGCCTGGCTAAAGCCGTCTATGCTCCTGAGCGGCGCCCTCAGGTCATGTGAAACTGAATAAGCAAACATCTCAAGTTCTTGATTCACCTGTTCTAATTCCTTACGCAGTTTACTTTCCGTTATGTCAACTATGGTGATGAGCGTTGCTCTTTTTCCATTATATTCAACGACTGCATTGCTTATGATGGACGGCATAATGCTACCGTCTTTTCTGATGAGTTGTGATTCATAGGTATCAATAACCTCTTTTCCATTATACCTGTTCCAAGCCCTAGACATGACTTCTTCTACTTCATCAGGGTGAATTAAGCATGAGATGGACAACCCGATAAATTCTTCTTCTCTGAACCCGAGCATTAACAAAAGCTGTCTGTTGGTGAAAACTATCCTGCCGTCCTGGTGTATACCGATGCCGACTTGAGCATGATTAACAAGCGCCCTGTATTTTTCTTCCGATGCTGCCAATTCTGCCGTCCTAACTTTAACAAGCTCTTCAAGCTCTTCTTTATACTGCCTTAATTCTCCCTCCAGCTTTTTGCGTTCCGTGATATTTCTGAACACGATAACGCTGCCTGACCTTGTACCAAATCGGTCCATTAAAGGTGATGATCTGGTGCTGATATGCAGTGCAGGTTCTATGAAAGTGATGTCTTCATCTGATATCTTTCCGGGTTTGGTCGTGATCTCTTTCAGAAGAGCCTCCACTTTTTCAGGATCCTCCACCTTGTCTGCGATTAAAGGAAAAACATCAAAAACATTATTCCCCAAAAAGTCCTGTCTCCTTAAACCGGTTATTTTTTCCACGGAGTGATTCACTTCCGTGATCCTGCCATTTCTGTCAGTCACAATAATCCCGTCTTCCATCGCGCCAAAGATTTCACTCAACGACGCTTTCTTGTATCGCAATATGGCATAGGTCTGAAGAGAGATAAAAATGAGAACCGGCAGATAGCCGAATGGATAGACTTCTAAAGGTGGAAAACAGGATAGAAAATCGACCGACCCCACAGCGGCTATGGCTAAAGATATTGTGAACAGCTTGATCTGATCTTGCTTGATCCCGGACTCCATTTTTCTGATAGAGTCGTGATATAGCAGCAGTGAACGAATAACCAAGGTGAAGAAGAAAAACAAGAAAGGGATCGACAGCGGACCATATAAAACATATGGTCCCCAGAAGTATTCATTGACACCTCTGACTAGCCAGTCTGTCATCAAGCTCATAATATAAAAGGCAAAGGCTATAGTATAGTTCGCCAGAACATATTTCTTCTTTTCCTCCAATAATCCCAGAGATGATGCAGTGAAAAAATAAATACCAGGCGCTATCATGACAGCCCCCAAAAAAATAAAGATCTTATAAAAAGAAAGGATCAGCATCGTATCTCTCATTAAATACATCATACCGATCCCTGCTTGCCAAATGCCTGCACTTAATGTCATAATAAGAAAAGATTGGCTGACCAGATTCTTATCTTGAATAAATACATAGACCCCCAGCAATATAACCAACAGGGCAGTAATAAACATAGGAAAAGAATAAGGGTTAAAATAATAGTTTGCACTGTTCAATAGTTGATCTAGCATTATCTCTTTCTCCTCCCCAGGGTAAGCAAAGATCCGATAAACAGTCTCAAGTCTAGTATAATCTTATCCTGAAAAAAATGTCAAGATAATCGGCTTAGCCTTTTCAATCCTCTGCAGTATTCTCGCTTTTCGGCCGTCGAAAAAGCTGACAAAATCATCAGCATACAGAAATTCCGGTGAGAGAACATGAGATTTTAAGATGTCTTGAAACTCCTCATCGCTTACTCCTGCATGTTTTTGTAGTCTTACCAAGTATTTGCTCGGAGCCTCACCACCCACTATGCGGTTAGTGCGACCTGATAAAGATGTTTTTTCTATCGAGAACTTCAGCCTGACTCCGGCAACCACAGTAGACTCTGAATGCAATCCGGACTTATCAGCAACAAGAGCTGCTCCTATGGTAGGAACAAAACAAGCCAGGACAATTAAATAAGTTCGACAGGATAGGTATTTTCATACAAGAGTTCTCACCTCCTCTTTAATATATTTAGACCCACGTTTTTAATGGTCTATAAAACCAATCTTTGTTTTTTATTTTTAAAAGAGATATCCTAATGCTAAAATAAAGCTATAGGATGATTAGCAAAGGATAATTCTTATCACTCCTTGCAAAACCATATGGTTATTGCCTGGAAAGCGTGCTTCCTGACTTAGCTGTCATAACTTGCCAACTCAGATGCCGCATCCTTTTGATTAGACCGTCAGCAGGGTAGTTTTCAAAGTGTTTTTAACTATGATCTATTATCCAGCCCAACAAGTCCTTACTGTTTATAGAGCCATCCGCTATTCCTAAGCCGAGATTAATTAACTCATCGTCTGTGCATTTTATCTCAATGCCATTGATTTCAAGAAAAGTAAGCATAGCTAGTATCCCAATTCTCTTGTTGCCGTCTATAAAAGGGTGATTGTTAATTTAGAAAAAACCTAGATTAGCCGCCTTAGCTTGAATAGTCTTGTATAAATCTTCCCCATCAAATGTCTGAAAGGGAGCATTTAGGGCAGAGTCTAATAAGTCTTCATCCTTAATACCCTCACTACCGCCTGTTTCCTGGATGAGAAGCCTGTGCATATTTATTATTTGGGCTTTAGTAAGTCTATTCATTTGCTAAAGCCTCAAAAGCTTTTTTGTGCTTGGATAATAGTTTTTTCGCAACCTTATCTACTTCTTCATCGCCCA
>DUOC01000112.1 GCA_012839065.1 Thermoanaerobacterales bacterium
AGATGGCAAGACCAAGGAAATGGAAAAGAGTATGCAAGATGCCTGAACTAAATACTTTTGGTCCTTATGCAAACAAAGGTTCTGAAATTAATATAGATGATACAGTAGAGATGACCGTAGAAGAATTTGAAACCATACGGATGATCGACCTTGAAGGACTGACCCAAGAGCAGTGCGGAGAGCGAATGCAAGTAGCAAGATCCACAGTCCAGCGCTTATACGAAACAGCCAGAAAGAAGCTTGCAGACAGCCTGGTAAACGGGAAGGTCCTAACAATAAAAGGCGGGGACTATAAAGTATGCAGCAAATTAGAGGACATCGAAATATGCAGCAAATGCATGAGACACAGACACAGAAGGCGAGGAAGGGGAATATAAAAAAGAAGGAATTTGGCATATTATGTAGAATAAAAAACTAACTACCAAATCGACTAAAATTTAAACACATAGAATACTTAAATCGGGAGGACAACCATGGAAGAAGAAATTAGCTTAAGGGAACTGATTGAAATACTGCTCAGGGGAAAATGGATAATCGCCGCTATTACAATAATAGCTATACTGGTAAGCGGCATATTCAGCTTCTTTATCATATCCCCTACATATGAAGCAAGAACCGTAATTATGGCATCATCTCTGGCACCGGCTTCAATGCCGACAGATGAGGGAAATGGCTATGATGCCCTGTTAAACAACCTGTTCAAGTACCCGCAGATGAATATTGAAACCTACCGTGTCCAGATAACGACACCCCGACTACTGGGAAAAGTTATACAACAGCTGAATCTCGACACGGAAAAATACAGCATAAATTCACTTAAAAAAAGTATCGATATAGAAACCACAAAAGACACAAACCTGTTGCATATAGTAGTAAAAGATAAAGACCCGGAAATGTCCGCAAAAATCTCTAATGCCCTTGCAGCAGAGTTTGCGAATTTTCTATCAGACTCAATAAGGGAACAAATGGAAGACTCGGCGGAATACTTAAAACACCAGATACAGGTAGAAAAAGAAAATCTCGAAAAAGCAACAGAAGAACTCAAAAACTTCATAGCTCAACCACAGAACGTAGACGAACTGCAAAAAGACATACAAGCCAAACTGGAACTAATCACGGATTTCAAGACAGACCTAGTGCAGCTTGACGTACAGGAAAGGGCTGCAAAAGCCTCACTTGAGAATGCAGAAACGCGCCTTGAAAAAGAACCCCGGTTCCTGGAACTTGAGAGGTCTATAATAGATGATCCCGTAATGGCAGGGCTTACGGACAATACCGCAAAAAACATAGCAGGGCTAACACTGAAGACCCAGGAAATAAATGACAACTACACAACATTGTATGACAAAGTAGCAGAACTGGATGTAACCTTGGCAGGTGTTTCCTCAATGAAATCGGCAATAAATGAAAATATAAAGAAAACCCAAGCCGAGCTTGAAACCTTGCAGGGTATCCTTGCATACAAACAAACAGAATATGATCGGCTTAACGAGCAGTACAAATTAGCTCAGAGCACATATAACACATTTCTTCAAAAATATCAGGAGGTCCGTATAACCACATCTACCAAGATCGGTGATAACAATGTAATGATAATATCCCCGGCAGAAGTGCCTGAAGTGCCCGTTTCACCAAGGAAAGCACTAAATGTAGCCATAGCAGCGGTATTGGGTATAATGATAAGCGTATTTATCGTATTTTTCGCCGACTACTGGAAAAAATCCGAAGACGTCCTGTGAGGAGCATTCAAAAATGAATAATATACTACGCAGATTAATCATGATATTTTTCGATATATGTATAGTGATATTTTCATTATACTTTTCCTTTATCCTCAGATTTGACGGGAAGGTACCGGAACAGCACATAGAACAATTCAAAGATACATACATATTTGTCATCATTATAACTGTGATATGTTTCTTTGCATTGAATCTATACGGCAGGATATGGAAATACGCCAGCATAAATGAACTGATCTCCATAGTTTTGGCAACCGCCTTCTCATCACTAGCAGTATTAGGCTATACATTTATGATACAAAACACATATCCCCGGAGTATTTATCTATTATATTGGCTGCTCCTGACCGCATGTGCAGGCGGGTTCCGCTTTATAATCAGGGCATTTAAAGATGTTACCACTA
>DUOC01000113.1 GCA_012839065.1 Thermoanaerobacterales bacterium
TATAAACTAAAAGGTGGAAATCTATATGGATATATTTAGAATAACCTTAATAGGTCTTTTTGCAGGTGTTG
Organism: Thermoanaerobacterales bacterium; assembly: GCA_012839065.1. GTDB lineage: Bacteria > Bacillota > Thermosediminibacteria > Koleobacterales > Koleobacteraceae > DUOC01. The sequence goes on from DUOC01000113.1 coordinate 72, forward strand.
TGGGAACCGGGCTTGGTTCACTTATCTCAATAATTCTATTTAGACCAACTTCTATAATGATTAGCTCAGTGCTCGGGTTTGCGGGCGGTATTATGATAAGCATTGTTTGTTTCGACCTTATACCTGAGGCTTTAGAAATAGGTGGGATTTTTTATGGTATAACGGGGATGCTTATAGGAGTTGCTGTAATGGCCCTTTTAGATCAACTCTTACCACACGCACATTTCATTGAAGATAATGATTATAACAAATACGTACGTACAGGTATCCTACTGGGAATTGGTATAGCAATGCACAACCTGCCGGAAGGGCTTGCTATTGGTGCAGGTTATGCTCATTCTTCAAGATTAGGTTTTGGATTGGCTTTAATAATTGCATTACATAACATGCCTGAAGGAATTGCTATGTCTGCACCTATGTATATCGGTGGAGTTTCTCCTATTAAGGTAATTTTTACTTCTTTAATGGCGGGAGCTCCTATGGGATTAGGTGCTTATATAGGTGTAAAGTTAGGGATTATATCGGAACCGATTCTTGCATTATCTTTAGGTTTTGCAGGAGGAGCTATGCTATATATATCATTCGATGAACTGATTCCGGAATCCCATAAAATGTCAAACGGACACAGTGCTACTTTTAGCTGCGTTATTGGTGTAATAGTCGGTATTTTGATGTCCTTATACATTTGAAAATATTGTTTATGTTTAAAAATAAATTCATGAATATTACCTCCGTTATTACACAAAATAGGATTAGAGGAGGGATATCATGAATAATAGGAAAAGATCTATGAGACCTTCAAAGATACTGTTCGGTATTGGAACCGTAAGTTTTTTATACCTTGCAAGAATGGTCTCTAAAAGAGTTGCACAGAGTGTTTCCGAAGCCGGAACCAATAAAGTTATCGGTATTATTGACGGGGCAGTAAGTATTATTGACAGGACTAAAGATGAATTAGGGAAAATTGTTAGTGAATTTATGGATCGGAATGAACCCTCTAAAGGAAAAATTGAAAGTACTGCTGAAAGTATAGAAGAAATGGCTAGAGCTGAATTATCACAGCTCAAAGAAAAAATAACTTATCTTGAAGAACAGCTTTCAAAGATTAAGAATTGTACCAATGAAGAATTTAGCTGATAAAAAATAACTGCCTTCATAATCGTTTAGAAGGCAGTTATTTTATTGAAAATACATTTGGATCTTATCAAATATTTTTAATACAACCCCCCCCGTTAATACGTAGATTGTAATACTTGGCAGCATGCACAGCCATGTGAAAAATACATAAGTTAAAAAATCTATTCCAGTTAATCCGTAAACATAGTTCTGAACATTATATGGAAATAGGGGTATGAGACGAGTGATCACCAACATTTTCCATCCCTTTTCTTTCACCCCTTCATCTATCTTCTGGAAAATTTCGTTCTGCCCCAGCATTTGTTCAATAAATGACCTGGCTGTATACCTTGCAATCAGAAATGATAGTACTGCTCCCAAGGTTGTTCCTGTTGATACATAAATGATTGCTTGTAAAGGACCAAATATTATTGCACCAATAATAGTTAAAGGAATACCCGGTAAAAAGAAAACTGCCGCAAAGGCTATCATAGCTATGTATATGATTGGTGCCATTATTCCAAATTCGTTAACCCATCTTTTTAAGCCGTTTATGTTGTTTGTTGAAAAATATTTTATGATATCGAATCGATAAAGTAAATATATTGTTAGAATTATTACAGCAAGCACAATAATGATGCGTATTATCATTTTTCTTAAATTGGGTCTATAGGTATCTTGACAGTTTGATCTATTTGTATTCGATGTATCATACTTCGACATATTTTGTTGTTCCCCCTAAAATATTCCTTTAATATTTTCTATTAATATTCCCTATCCTCTATCAGGGCAAACATCAGCTCTCCTTCAGCAGCTATTTCTTCGTCAACCACAGCCTTTGCTCTTGCTTTGCCTATAGGGGCTCTTATTTTTATTAGTTCAACTTCCATTTTTAACTGATCCCCGGGGACAACCTGCTTTCTGAATCGGAATTTATCTATCCCTGTAAAGACGCCCAGCTTTCCTTTGTTTTCTTCTATAGAGAGAAGCGCTGTAGCCCCCAGCTGTGCAAGTGCTTCTACTATCAAGACGCCGGGCATTATAGGGTTACCGGGGAAATGCCCTTGAAAAAAAGGTTCATTTATAGTAACATTTTTTATTCCTACAGCTTTTTTGCCGGGAACTATTTCCACAATCCTGTCGACCAGTATAAAGGGATACCTATGGGGTATTATTTTTTGGATATCTATATTTTCAATCATTCTAAAACCCTCCTCCTAAAAAATTATGACCCTTTACGGGTCATTTGTCAAGAACAAGAGAACGATAAAGTTCAGAAGCGAGTCCTATTCCCTCGCCTTCTGCTATTTTTTTCGATATTTCTTCATAAAACATAGATTCAAAAATCTCTCTGTCTAATCCGCTGTCAAATAGATTTGATTTTGGGATAGTTGCTTTCATCTGTTTAAATAACATATTTATAAATATTGCCTCAAATTCCTTGCATGTCTGCATAAGATTGTCATCTTCTTTTATTTTTGGTGCACTATCCAAACCCTTTGGGAGAACAGAAATGTCTGTATGTATTATATTCATTAGTTATCACCTATCTCCTTATATTGTTTGCCTGTGCCAACATTTCGTCCGATGCCTGAACTGCTTTGGAGTTTATTTCATATGCCCTTTGAGCTATTATGAGGTTTACCATCTCTTCAACTACTTGAACATTGGACATCTCGAGATAATGCTGGAGAATAGTGCCGTATCCTGTCTCATCTTCATCATATTTTATTTGTGGTTCTCCGGAAGCCGGTGTTTCTATGAATAAATTTTTACCTATAGCCTGGAGCCCTGCCGGGTTTACAAATTTTGCTAATGCTATACGGCCGATCTCTTCAATCTCATCATCTTCATTTAGCCCTGTAATGATTCCGTCCTCTGCAATTGTTATTTCTTTCAGTTCTTCTGGAATGATTATTTCATCTTCGTCTGCACTTAGAACCTTATAACCTTCGGTTGTAACAAGAACCCTATCATAGTCAGATATAGACAATTTAAATGCCCCGTCCCTTGTATAGGCGAAAGAACCGTCCAGTAGTTCTACTACAAAGAACCCTTCACCTTCTATTGCTAGATCAAAAGGACTGCCCGTTTGTTGTATATTGCCCTGTGTGAAAAGCCTTGTAGTAGCAGAAGGTCTTACACCATGTCCTACTTGAATACCAACCGGATTACCTCTTCCATCTTCATATAAATTTGGTCTGTTTATAGTCTCATACAATAAATCTTTAAATTCAAGCCTAACCTTTTTAAACCCGCTGGTATTTACATTTGAAAGGTTGTTTGAAATAACATCTACATTCATCTGTTGAGCAAGCATCCCTGAAGCTGATGACCACAGTGATCGCATCATAATAAAGTCCCTCCTTATTTTCTCTGCCGTTTCTGTCATTCAACGGCAGGAGGGCCTCTGCAAAGCAGTCCGGCCCTATTTAGATTTTTTTACAAAGGTCTGCCTATGTCATTTACTGCCTTCCCAAGGGTATCATCATGGGTTTGGATACATTTTTGGTTGGCTTCATATGCACGTAGTGCAGTTATTAGGTTAATCATCTCTTTTATAGGGTTTACATTTGATTGTTCTATGCTGCCCTGGATTATTTGGCATTCAGCCGGGAAAGGCTGTCCTGAAAGTTCGCTTTCCTTGAATAGGTTGTCTTTTATTTTTTCAAGACCGGTTTTCTCCTGGAAATCTACAACAGCTATATTATCTAGAAATTCGCCATCTAGCCTGACCTCACCCCTGCTGTTTATAACGGTATCCCCATCCGCTAATACTAAGGGGCCTCTTTCACCTAATAAAAAATTGCCTTCTTTAGTGACAATATTACCGTCTTGATTACGGATAAAGCTTCCATCACGAGTATAAAATATATTTCCGTCTGCATCAGCAACAGTGAAAAAACCGGTTCCTAACAATGCCAGATTGTATATATCGCCTGTTTGTACTATTTGCCCTTGTTCAAAAGAAGTATAGGTCTCGTCTACTACTGTTCCTGTACCGAGTTTACCGACAAAAGGTGTTAAAAACGGTCCTTTATTAGGAATCTCCTTAACATCGTTTAGCCTGTAAATATCCATTTCAGGGCTGGCTTTTAAGATCGCCAGTTCTTTTTTGAACCCAGAAGTATCAGTGTTAGCGATATTGTTTGCTGTAATGTCTGTCTTTATTGCTTCCATTATCATACCGGAAGCTGATGTATAAAGACCGCGTATCAATTTTCTCACCCCCTTGTTATATCTAGATTTTATTGTTTTAAGATTTTTTGTATGTTATCAGACTTGGTCCCAGCTTGTCCAAGTGTTCTAATGCATTACCTGTTCCGATTGCTACACTGGATATAGAATCTTCAGTAACGTAAACCGGAATATTTGTTTTTTGGCTGATAAGCTTATCCAAACCGCGGAGTAGAGAACCTCCCCCGGTCATAACAATTCCTTTTTCGCTTATATCTGCAGACAGTTCAGGCGGGGTGCTTTCAAGTACATGGAATATACAGTCAATAATCGCATTGACAGGTTCTTCCATTGCTGCACAGGTTTCCCTTGACGTAACTTCTATATTCTTAGGTAAACCGGAAACTAAATTCCTTCCTCTTATTTCCATTGAAATGTCTCTATCATTTGGGAAAACCGTACCTACTTTTATCTTGAGCTCTTCTGCAGTCCTTTCCCCAATAATAACATTGTATTCTCTACGTATATGCTTTATTAACGCCTCATCAAACTTGTCCCCTGCTACTCTAATAGATTGGCTATAGACTATATTGCCTAGTGAAAGTACTGCTACATCTGTAGTGCCCCCTCCAACATCTACCACCATATGACCATAGGGTTTTGATATGTCTAATCCTGCACCTATTGCTGCTGCTACGGGTTCTTCTATAAGATATACTTTCCTTGCACCGGCGCTGTGTACAGCCTCAAGCACAGCTCTTTTTTCAACACTGGTTGCACCAGTAGGTATACATACCATTATACGCGGTCGTAAAAAATGCTTCCTGCCGCAAGTTTTTTTTATGAAATATTTTAACATCATTTCAGTAACATTATAATCCGCAATAACTCCGCTTTTTAAAGGCCTTATAGCCATTATATTGCCCGGGGTTCTGCCGACCATCCTCCAAGCTTCCTCCCCAACTGCCAAGATTTTATTTGTGTTTTTCTCTATTGCAACAACTGAAGGTTCATTCATAACAACACCTTCTCCTTTAATATAAACAATAATGCTAGCGGTTCCTAAATCAATACCTATATCCGTAGCCAAAAAACCAAGCATAAGAGCTCCTCCCCCGGGTAAAATTTAATATTATTTCTAATATATTCTATATATTTCTACAAAAAATATTAAATATCCTCTTATTGTACAAAAAATATTTTTATAATGTTATATCTTGACTCTGATATTTTCGTTTTGTAGCTTGACCTCCCCTTATATGTCTCTCTGATTTATTAAATTCAAGTACTTTTTTAACTTCGTCTGCCATCTGAGAATTAATCTTTCTGAGCCGCTCGGTTATATCCTTGTGAACAGTACTTTTGCTGACGCCAAAAACTTTGGCTGCTTTTCTGACCGTAGCTTTTGTCTCCAATATATATTTTGCAATCTCTATAACCCTCACCCTCATGTAATCTTTCATTGGAACAACGCCTCCCTCTATTCGTGTGGCCTTTTTCTACATATATATGCCCGGCGTTTCTAATATAGAATAAACAATAGCATATACAAAAAATGAGATGGGTATTTACCGTCCCTCAGTCTAATCGTTTTCTTAAATTTGATTTTTGTTTAAGCAACTTTGGCAAAGATGAAGGCTACTCTTTCGAAATCAAATTTGTTTTATCTGTATTATAACTGAAGGATAGTTTTGACCATCCCTTTTTAATAATTATTCGATTTTAGGTAAATAGTAATTTGGGTTTATCGTGCTGTTATCCTTTTCCATTTCAAAATGCAGGTGAGGTGGATCAGCACTTTCAAATATTGAGCTCCTGCCTACAGCACCAATTATTTCACCTTTTTCTACAACCTGTCCTTTTTTTACTGCTGCTGTTGATTTTAGATTCCCGTATTTTGAAATAATCCCAGCACCATGGTCGATTATTACCATATTCCCTAGTTTGGAATCATTTAAGGTATCAATAACGGTCCCGGCTAATACCGCTTTTACGGCTGTCCCTTCGTCTGCGCCTATATCTATACCCGAATGAGTCTGCCATTGTTCAAGGGTATTAGAATAGACCAGTTTATCCATAGAGTAATCTACAATAATTTTACCTATGACAGGTGGCATCATTGTACTTAAGTCAGGTTCTTTTTCCTGTTTCATTTCTTGAATATGTTCGTTATTGGTAACAGTGATTATATTTTCATTAGCAGCAGTAGTTAATCGCTCATTAGAACCTGTAGTTGTTTCTTCTTTTATACCTTTATTATTAGTTCCCTCTTCTATATCTTCTTTAGTTGCTGCTCCTTCTACATCAGTAGTTGGTGCAGAGGCTTGGTTCTCGTTTTCAATTTGTGTTTGTTCACTTATTATTTTGTCTGATTCTGGTTCAATAGGGTTATTGGCAGACCAAACACTTGTTACAATTATTGCTATAATACATAATCCTACAATTATATGCAGACTTTTATTATAAAAAAAACCGGGCAATTTTTTATCTGGCAATAATGCTGCCTTTAGCTTGGATAAATACAGTTTCAAACTGCTCATTATATATCACCTCATACAGATTATTGCCAGATTTTATAAATTTTATACCCGGTCGCAAATATTTAATTTTGTTTGGTTTTTAGTTTTTAGTCAGGATATCTGACTGTTCCGTTATAGGAAAACTCTACTATTTCCACCCCCGTGTAATAATGTTTTAGAATCTCTTCAAAATTACTGCCGTTTCTTGCCATTCCATCAGCACCATACTGGCTCATGCCTACACCGTGTCCGTATCCGATGGTGGTTATCTCTAAATTATCTCCATCGAATTTCCAATTGAAATTAGTAGAATTTAGACCAAAAAGTTTCCTGATTTCTGTTCCTTTTAGGACTTTGTTCCCTATCTGCAAATATTTAATCCTTCCGCCCTCGCTTCGTTCCAGCACGCACATTTCTTCTCTTATCATATACTCTGTTATTCTCGCATCAGGATATGCATTATTAAGTATTCCTATAAAGGTTTCTATAGGGATGCTTTTAGTTTCAACAAATTTTGGGGACCGTTCTTCGTATTTACTTACAACGCTCCTTAAATAAGGTATGGCATTTCCCCAAACATCTTCAGAGTTTTCTGTTTTGCCACCACTTGTTGAATGAAAAACCGGATCAATTATTTGACCCCTATATGTAATTATTAAACCATCTGTTTCATTTACTGCTGACGATATTTTCCCCCAATATATGTAATAATTGAAAAATTTCCATCGTCTCAGCAGCTCACTTTTTGAGTGCCACGCTTGACAATGCCCCGGATCTGTACATATATCGGCTTCCGGGTGTTGGCTGCAGCCGGCACCACCTAGGCTTCTTATTCTTGCTACCGTATATGTCCGCGCTGCAACTGCTTGGGCTTTTAATGCTTCTCTTTCAAAAGCTGCCGGCATTTCAGCTGCTACAACCCCTTTTATATATTCCTCTAACTCCATTTCCACAATTTTGTTCTGATTATGGTTATATACATTAATGATAAGTTTTTCGGTATCAATTTTTTCTTCCGGTTTATAAATAACATTACACCCTTTAACTATTGCTGTAGGAAGAATGATAATTACAAGAAAAGTAATAATAACAAAATAAGCTGCATATTTCACTTTTTTAATCCCCTCCCAGTCAAATCCTGTATATTAATAGTTTTTAACTTTTGCCAGTATAAAGGAGCTAAATTATATATATTCAACTCTTGACTGTTTTATCCTTTAATAATATCCATTTAAAAACCGGGGATTAAATTTAGTCCCCGGTTTCTTTATATATTTTTGCACCAAGATTATTTAGTTTTTCTACTATGTCAACATAACCTCTGTCCAGATGAAAAGCATCGTTAATATGGGTTTCACCTTCTGCAGCAAGAGCCGCTAATACCAAGGCTGCTCCTGCGCGAAGATCAGTAGCCTTTACAGGGGCGCCGGTAAGCCTTTCTGATCCTTCGATAATAGCAGTTCGACCTTCTATTTTAATTTTTGCTCCCATCCTTTTCAATTCATCAGCATGCATAAAACGATTTTCAAATACGGTTTCAATTATTATGCTAGTTCCATCTGCAGTACTCAGAAGTGCCATCATCTGTGCCTGCATATCAGTTGGGAAGCCGGGATATGGCAGCGTCTTAACATCTACTGCTTTTAATCTGTAAGGTGCTTTTACCCTTACCCCCCTTGGAAGCTCCTCAACATATACTCCTGCTTCTTTCAGTTTCGCAATAATAGACTTTATATGTTCGCAAATTACATTATCGATGAGTACATCACCCTGGGTGATTGCTGCAGCTGTCATATATGTTCCTGCTTCAATCCTGTCGGGTATAACCTGGTGTTTTACTCCTTTGAGCTCTTTTACACCATCTATTTTAATTAAATCCGTACCTGCACCTATTATTCTTGCACCCATGGCATTTAGATAATTCGCCAGATCAACTATTTCAGGCTCTTCGGCGGCGTTTTCAATGTAAGTCTGCCCTTCCGCAAGTGTTGCTGCCATCATAATATTTTCAGTAGCACCTACACTGGGATAATCTAAATAAATCCTTTCACCTATAAGTTTATCTGCCTTAGCTTCTATATATCCGTGTCCCAGGTATATTTCAGCCCCTAATGAACTGAAACCTTTAAGGTGCAGATCGATAGGTCTTGAACCTATAGCACATCCCCCGGGAAGTGCTATACGAGCCTTGCCTAGCCGTGCTAAAAGGGGTCCGGCAACTAAAAATGATGCCCTCATCTTACGTACCAGTTCATATGGAGCTTCAATATTTGATATATTTTTGGCTTCTATAATAGCTTTTCGATCCCCATATTCTACGTCTACTCCGAGGGAATGTAAGACCTCGCACATGACTCTGACATCTTCTAATTCAGGAACATCTTCTATAATACTTTCACCTGATGCTAGGAGTGATGCTGCTAAAATCGGAAGAGTCGCATTTTTAGCGCCGTCAACCTTTATCGTTCCATTAAGAGAACTGCCTCCTTTTACAATGATCTTTGACAAGTCAGTTTCCCCCTTTTTTGCTATTCACTTTATCATCAGTAAATACCTGTTCTCTTTATGGGGTTGTTTCGATTGCTTAAATGTCCTCAATAATCCCCGGAAATGATCGGAGAGCCAACCCAGAAATAGGTCATATCATCATATTCACTGTATCTTGCTGCCACATTCAAATTTATTTTATACCCCATTACGGTTATATAATCTTCGATCAAGGGGGAATACCCATATGCATTTGTCAGAACAGGATCTATGGTGTTCTCCACGCGATTAGCTGAAACAGATTCAAAAATATCATTTATGCTTTGTTCAATTGCACTATCATTTAGTTTACCACTCTTAACACCTGTAATGCAACAGTAAATTTGAGGTATTCCTTCAAACTCAGCAACTGCACCTTTTAGTTTTTCGCTTAACATGCGAGTATCAGTAAATCCTTCTTTTTGGACCGAGTTGATTAGTATAAATGTTTCCGGTTTTATATTCAATTCTTCAGGAAATTGCAATGAATGTAGGAAAATTTCAATATATATATCTTCCCTTAAAAACCCTGAAACCTTAACCAATCTGTAACCATAATCGTACTCTTCCATGATTTCCAAATCTTCAGAGGGCATTTCTAATATTTTTGCAGTTTTCAATGCCTTTTCCTTTAATTCTTCAAGTTCAAGAAAATGTTCGCCTATTGATGACCAGATGTCTATTTTTGCGGAAACTACATTACATCCTGCGGCTTTGAAGGCTGTTATAAGGGGTATTTCAGTTACTGTACAGTCAGCTGTATGAAAACCGGCACCCATAATTTGCGTAACCATCAAACTAATTATCAGCACAGTAGTCCTCATAGCTCTAATCATGGCACAAAAACCTCCCAAATGGTAAATTTTTATGTGAATATTTAAAAATTATAGAAAGATAATAAAA
>DUOC01000114.1 GCA_012839065.1 Thermoanaerobacterales bacterium
GAATCAAAATATCCTCATCCTATTATCAGGCATCATTTTGGGTTGCCGAATCTAGAGGAGACTATTCAAGGTGTAGAAATACTAGCGGAATCGAAGATCTTGGATGTCATATCAATAGCCCCTGATCAGAATGCACAAGAGTATTTTTTTCTACAAGACAAGATGAACAAAGCATTGGATGGAGCAGGAGGAGTTCCAGTAAGAACAAAACAAGATTTTATAAAACTATATGAGGCTACAAGGAGAGGTAATTATCCTTTAATGCGTTGTTACAGCGGTACAAATGATATATTTAAGATGGCTGATATGCTGCTAAATACTATTAACAATGCATGGGCGGCTGTTCCTTTATGCTGGTACAATGTACTTGACGGAAGGGGTCCCAGAAAGATTGTAGATTCGGTAAGAGAAAATCAAGAATTAATTAAGTGGCATGGTGAAAGAGGAATACCGCTTGAAGTAAATGAATCACATCATTGGAGCTTAAGAGATGCCCATGACACTATAGCTGTTGTGATGGCTTATCTTGCAGCATATAATGCAAAGAAAATGGGGATTAAATATTATATAGCACAATATATGTTTAATACGCCACCCGGTACATCTCCAGTAATGGATCTAGCTAAAATGCTAGCAAAGATAGAACTTATTGAATCCTTGGAAGATGAAAATTTTACTACATTCCGTCAAGCAAGGGCAGGGCTTTCCAGTTTCCCAACTGATTTAGATCTGGCAAAAGGTCATCTTGCTGCATCTGCTTATTTATCAATGGCTATAAAACCTCATATTTACCATGTAGTAGCATATTGTGAAGCTCAATATGCTGCAACCCCTAAAGAAATAATTGAGAGCTGTAAGATAGCTAGAGGAGTGATTAGGAATACATTAAGCGGAATACCGGACATGATAAATGATAAACAAGTTCAGTCAAGGAAGAATGAACTTATCGCTGAAGCTGGTGTATTGCTAAATGCTATAAAAAGTTTAGACCCTCACTCTGAAGATCCTTTATCCGATCCGGATGTAATTGCTAAAGCTATTGAAATTGGTCTATTAGATGCTCCACACCTAAAAGGTAACAAATGGGCGAAGGGAACTCTACACACTAGAATTATAAACGGTGCTTGTTATGCTTATGATACAAAAAATAATAGAGTTATTAGTGAAGAAGAAAGAATAAAAAATATAATTGAGACCCATTATTAATAATATTACTGGCAAATGGAGTAATTACGTGGTATAATAAACAAAAGCGAGATAAGAGACTGAATAAATGAAATTCAGCAAAATATAAACATATGCTACATTATGGAGGTTTAATTTATGGTTGTAAGCATGACAGGCTATGGCAGAGGGGAAGCAAGCAGTAAATATATTAATTTTCAAGTAGAAATACGGTCTATAAATCATAGATATAATGATATACGCGTAAGGCTTCCTGTTTCTAATATAATACTAGAGGAAAAAATTAAAGGATTAATTAAGGATACTGTATCTAGAGGTAAGGTCGATGTCCATATTACGATGGAAATAAGTGGAGAACTTAAAGAAAGACTAATATATGTTGACTCTGCAGCAATTAAGGCTTATTATAATGCAATAGAGGGACTCAAATACGAATTGGGGTTGGAAGATAAAACAGATTTATCTTTTCTCTTCTCACTACCCGATGTCATTAAAATACAGGAACCTTCTCTAGAAGAAGGTGAGATTTGGGATATACTACAAATGTCTATAAATGAGGCTATAAACAATTTAATTGAGATGAGGGAAAAAGAGGGCAAGGAATTAAAAAATGATCTTACATTACGAATTAACAAAATAGATAAATTAATAAATGAGATAGATGAGCAATCTGAACATGTTGTAGATTATTATAGAGAAAAATTGAATAATAGGATTAATGAAATTCTGGGAGGATCTTATGAGCTAAACCATGAGCGTTTAGAGATCGAAGTAGCAATAATGGCTGATAAGTGTGATATATCAGAAGAAATTACTCGTATTAATAGTCATATATCACAATTTCTCGAGACACTTGAAAATGATGAGCCTATAGGTAGAAAATTGGACTTTATACTACAGGAATTAAACAGAGAAATAAATACTATTGGTTCTAAGTCAAATGATGCTAAAATTTCAAGTTACGTGATTCAAATCAAAAGTGAACTAGAGAAATTAAGAGAACAAGTACAAAATATAGAATAAAAAACAGGAGGGAAGTTTCAATGGATATCAAGCTAATAAATATAGGTTTCGGAAACATTGTTTCGGCAAACAGGATTATTTCGATTGTAAGCCCTGAATCTGCACCTATTAAGAGACTTATACAGGAAGCAAGAGATAAAGGCATGTTAATTGATGCAACATATGGTAGGAGAACCAGGGCTGTCATAATAACAGATAGTGATCATATAATTTTATCTGCAGTTCAGCCTGAAACTGTATCTCATCGATTGACTAGTAAAAATGTTTCCAGCACAGAAGCAGATTAGTTTTAAAAAGGGGAGAATGAGAAATGAACAAAAAAGGGCTGCTTATTGTAGTTTCAGGCCCTTCAGGAGCCGGCAAAGGAACTCTGTGTAAAGCATTATTGGCTAAACATAATAACTTAACTTTATCAATTTCTGCTACTACTAGACAGCCCAGAAGAGGGGAGCGAAATAGAGAAAGTTATTATTTTGTTTCGGAAAAAGAATTTACTGAAATGATAAGACAAAATGATTTTCTTGAATGGGCAAAGGTGTATGATAATTACTACGGAACCCCCAAAAAACCGGTTTTAGATATGCTGAATTCAGGCAATGATGTTCTTCTTGAGATAGATGTTCAAGGGGCACTGCAGGTTAAAAAGGAGTTCTCTGACGGTGTTTTTATATTTATATTTCCCCCATCGATAGAAGAGCTTAAATCCAGGATAAAATGTAGGGGGACTGAAACGCCTGAGGCTATATCAAAACGTATTAAAAGTGTTTATGATGAATTAAAATATGTATATGAATACGATTATATAGTAATAAATGATAATATTGATAAGGCAGTAGAAGAATTATCAGCTATAATTACAGCTGAAAAATGTAAAACAAAAAGGAATTGTTTTAATATTGATGCAATAAGGAGGGAAGCCAGATGATTTACCCCTCGGTTGATTCACTTATCAAAAATGTTGACAGCAAATATACTTTAGTTATTTTTGCTGCTAAAAGGGCAAGACAATTGGTTGAGAAAAGTAACAAGGAATCGGAAATTAAAAAGCTGAAGCCTGTATCTATAGCATTGCAAGAGATAGATCAAGGTAAGATTAGCTACAAACGAACCAAGTCCAGTATTAAATAAGCCAAAACGGGGTGTAGTATCGATATGTTAAAAGATAAAAATATTATTGTAGGTGTTACAGGAGGTATTGCTGCATACAAGGCAGTTGATGTAGTAAGCCAATTGAAGAAAAAAGGGGCAGAAGCATTTGTTATAATGACAGAAGGAGCACAAGAATTTGTTACTCCACTTACTTTCCAAACCATATCTCAAAACCCCGTTTCTACTAAAATTTTTTCTCAACCGACCACTTGGGAAGTAGAACATATTTCACTAGCTGATAGGGCTGATGCTATTATAATTGTACCGGCAACTGCTAATATTATTGGCAAAATTGCTGGTGGTATAGCAGATGATATGCTTACAACTGTTGTTTTGGCAAGTAAAGCCCCAATTATCTTTGCCCCTTCAATGAATGTTAATATGTTTGAAAATTCTCTGACTCAAAGGAATATCGAAACATTGAAGAAATTAGGGCACCATATTATAGAACCTGAAGAAGGGTTTTTGGCTTGCGGATATACAGGTAAGGGCAGACTTCCACAAACAGATATTATAATCGATGAAATTGAGTACGTATTAAATAAAAAAGATTTATATAAAAAGAAAGTATTAGTTACGGCTGGTCCAACTAGAGAGGATATTGATCCTGTAAGGTATATTACAAATCATTCATCAGGCAAAATGGGATATGCTATTGCAAAAGCGGCCAGAGATAGGGGTGGGGATGTTGTATTAATTTCCGGGGTTACACATATAAGGCCTCCTTCGGGTGTTAAGTTTGTCCGTGTTGGAAGTGCATTGGAAATGAAGGAAGCAGTGTTGAAGGAATTTGATGATGCAGATGTTGTTATAAAAGCGGCGGCGGTTGCTGATTACAGACCTGAAAATATATCAGGACAGAAAATTAAAAAAAGTGATGAAGATTTTATTCTGAAGTTAACCAAGAATCCAGACATACTGCTAGAACTTGGAAAACAAAAAGGGAAAAGGATTCTAGTAGGCTTTGCAGCAGAAACACAGGATATAATTGACAATGCACAAGAGAAGTTGAAAAATAAAAATCTGGACATGATAGTAGCCAATGACTTAACTTTAGAAGGTTCCGGCTTTGATACAGATACTAATATAGTAACTATTATTAGCTCCGATGGTAAGATAGAAAAGTTCAATAAAATGGGTAAAAAAGAACTGGCTCATATAATACTCGATAAAATATCAGGGCTTTTACAGCAATCCTAGCGTACAATGTACGCTTTTTTTGTTATCAATAGGGAGAGGGTTATCATGTTTGATAAATATTATGCTGAAGTATATGTTAACATAAATATTTTAGAGGCAAATAAACCGTTCCATTATTCTATACCTAAAAACATCAGGGAAATAATTAAGCCTGGTCATAAAGTATTAGTTCCCTTTGGGAATACTACTGCTGAAGGGTTTGTAGCAAGTTTGCTAGATAAAACAGAAATTAAAAATGTAAAAAACATTATAGAAATAATTAACAAAGATGTTATATTACCTGAACATCTGATGGAATTAGGGGTGTGGATGTCAAAAAGATATTTTTGTCCACCTGCGAAGGTGTTTGAATCTTTTATTCCCCCAGGTGTTAGAACAAAAATAACCAAAACTATATCGTTGAATTCTCAAATACTCAAGGATGAGAATTTTGATGAAATGCAAAAATCTGCTCCCTTGCAATGGAAGATAATAAACTTACTTAAACATTCAGAGGAAGGGTGTATGGATTACGATATCCTTAAAAAGAAACTGCAGCCCAGTAGTGTTATAACTCCACTGAAAAAACTTAAGGAGAAAGGATTTATAAATATCAATGAAAGAATTGAAAGAGGAGTTAAGAAAAAAATTGCAAAACATGCGGTTTTCAACTCTAATTTATTAAAAGATATTAATACATTAATTAGCGAGCATAAAATTAGTTCAAAATATCAAAAGCAGGTTTTAGAATGTGTTTTAGATTACCGGATCATAACAATATCAGAGTTGGCCGAAATATTAAAATTGACTTATTCACAGGTGTATAGTTCAATAAAAGCACTCGAAAAAAGAGGCTTGGTATATCTTGAAGATAGGGAATTAAGGAGGGATCCATATATAAAACAATATAGAGATATGCCCCCTGTATCCCCTACCGAGGAACAGGAAAATGTGATAAAATTAATTTGTGACAATTTCAAAAAAATGTCGGGGCAGAAAGTTTTGATACATGGGGTGACCGGAAGCGGTAAAACAGAGATTTATATAAAGGCTGTGGAAGAAGCCATTAAAAGAGGTAAGAGTTCAATTATTTTAGTGCCTGAAATTTCACTTGCAACTCAAATGATAGAAATTTTCAAGAACAGATTTGGGTATTTGGTTGCAATATATCACAGCAGATTATCTGCAGGTGAAAGATATGATGAATGGTATAGAATACTAAATGGTGAAGCAAAAATAATAGTAGGTGCTAGATCTGCAATTTTTGCTCCTGTTAAAGATTTAGGTGTTATAGTTATAGATGAGGAACATGAAACAACTTATAAGCAGGACGAAGACCCCAAATATCATGCAAGAGAGGTAGCTGAAAAAAGGGTTGAGCTGGAGAACGCACTTCTGATTTTAGGGAGTGCTACACCATCAATAGAGACTTATTACAAATCCCAAAAAAAACTTTATACTCTTGCTGAACTTAAAAAAAGGGTCCTTGATAAACCGTTACCGAAGATTGAATTAGTGGATATGAGACAAGAGATTAAGTCAAATAACAGATCTATCTTCAGCAGGAAATTGCTGAACAGTATGGAAGAAGCATTAAGAAATAGGGAGCAAATTATTTTGTTTTTAAATCGCAGGGGTTATTCTACTTTTGTTTTATGCAGAGAATGTGGTTTTGTGATGAAATGTCCCCACTGTGACATTTCTTTAACATATCATTATGAAAAAAGATTACTAAAGTGTCATTATTGTGGATATGAGCTTAATGCACCTGATTTGTGCCCAAGTTGTAATGGCAGAGCCATACGATATTTCGGTATTGGGACACAACGTGTAGAAACGGAAGTTAAAAAACATTTTCCTAGCAGCAGGGTATTAAGGATGGATGTAGACAGCACCAGGAAGAAAGGTTCTCATGAAAAAATCCTGGATCTTTTCAAAAACAGGGAAGCAGACATATTAATCGGAACGCAAATGATTACTAAAGGGCTGGATTTTCCGGGGGTTAGTCTGGTTGGTGTTGTAACAGCAGATACGTGTTTAAACCTGCCTGATTTTCGTGCCGGTGAGCGTACATTTCAGTTAGTAACACAAGTTGCAGGCCGTTCGGGTCGTGGGGATGTTCCCGGGTTAGTAATAGTACAAACTTATAACCCAAGACATTATTCTTTAAAGTATGCCGCCAATCATGATTATAGTCGCTTTTATGAACAAGAAATTACATATAGACGAGAATTAGGTTATCCCCCTTTTTCTGATATGATGATTATTTTTTTGAAGGGGCCCGAGGAAAGAGATGTTAGTTCCTGTGCATTACAATTAGGGGATATAGTTAAGGATAAATATTCAGAAATATGGGATATCACAGGGCCATCTCCAGCAGCAATATATCGCATTAAAGATCTTTATAGATGGCAGTTGGTAGTAAAAAGAAAAAATAATGGATTAGTGATGTTAGAGTCAGAGCCGTTAGAAATTATTGAATATTTAATAAAAAAATATCCCAATGTAAGTATAGAACTTGATGTAAACCCGTTTTCTGTATTATAGTATTAAAATGAGGAGGGTTAAAATGGCACTAAGAAAAATTAGGCAATATTATGATGAAATCTTAAGGAAAAAAGCAAAAGAGGTTAATAAAGTAGATGAAAGGACTAAAGAATTAATAGAAGATATGCTAGAAACAATGTATAACGCTGAAGGAGTAGGGCTTGCAGCGCCTCAAGTCGGTATATTAAAGAGGGTAATTGTTATAGATGTAGGAGAAGGACCAATTGTATTAATAAACCCAAAGATAATAGATAGTAAAGGTGAGTGTATGATGAAGGAAGGATGTCTGAGCATTCCCGGAATAACGGGTGAAGTGATAAGACCTGAGATTGTAACAGCTGAAGCATTAGATCTTAATGAGGAAAAAGTGGTGATAGAAGGGGAAGGGCTTCTTGCAAGGGCTCTTTTACACGAAATAGATCATCTGGATGGTGTATTGTTTACTGATAAAGCTTTGAGAGTTATTGATTCAGATATTAAAGAGGGTGATTAATTTGAAAATTATATTTATGGGCACTCCGGATTTTGCTGTGCCTTCTTTGGAATTTTTAATATATAGTTCACATGATCTTTTATGTGTTATAACCCAGCCCGATAGGGTAAGAGGAAGAGGCAGAAAAAAAATGTCCCCTCCCGTCAAGGTTACTGCTCTTGAAGCGGGTATTAAAGTATTGCAGCCTGAAAAAGTGAATGACGAAGAAGTGATAAACATTTTAAATGAGTTAGAGCCTGATATAATTATTGTAGTGGCATATGGGCAGATATTGTCCGAGAATATTTTATCTATTCCTAAAAAAGGCTGTATAAATGTGCATGCTTCATTATTACCAAAATATAGAGGAGCAGCACCTATCCAATGGGCAATAATTAATGGCGAAAAAGAAACAGGCATAACTACAATGCTGATGGATAAAGGGATGGATACTGGGGATATTTTGCTGCAGGGGAAAGTAGAAATTTTGCCAGGTGAAACTGCAGGAAGTTTGCATGATAAACTGTCCATATTGGGAGCAAATATACTCAAACAAACTATTGAACAAATAGAACATGGAGGACTAAAACCTATAAAACAGGATCATACTAAAGCTACATATGCTCCAATGTTAAAAAAAACAGACGGGCTAATTAAATGGGATAAAGAAGCTGATGATATTCATAATCTTGTGCGAGGTACAAATCCTTGGCCTGGATCCTATACATTTCTAAACAGGAGACAATTAAAAATACATAAAACAGAAGTTTATGATAGTAACGCATGTAAAGGGGAACCAGGTCAGATACTAAGTTTTGAAAAAGATAAAGGCATTCTTGTTTCTTGTAAAAGAGGAGTAATTCTCATTTCAAGTGTGCAGCCTCCCGGTAAGCGGGAAATGAATGCATGGGATTATGTATTGGGTTATCCTGTAAATATTGGCAGTAATTTTAGTTAAAGTAGAATTTTTGGGAGTGCAAAACTAATGAGGGCTAAAAAACGAATTTTTATAGGGCTTCTTTCTGTTACCCTAATA
>DUOC01000115.1 GCA_012839065.1 Thermoanaerobacterales bacterium
AACAAACAAAATATCACCCTATTATTAAACATGAATAATTTGGAACCGTCCCCCAAATTAGCATTATGGTAATTCCCCCATAAAAAAGGATTTCAGCCGCAGTAAGTCGAATATGTGTTCATTGAAATAATTATTATTGGATCGAATTCCAAATACTTCAATTATAGAAAGGATAAAATCAATGGAAAATCTTACACCCGTAACAATACTTATCCCTGCGTATAATGAAGAACCGCGCATAGCGGATGTCTTAGATGTAGTCTGTGAATATAAACGCCCCAAACGCATAATAGTCATAGATGACGGTTCAGAAGATAATACATATCAAGAAGCTCAAAAGTATCCGGTAGAAGTCTTAAGACATGAAGAAAACAGAGGAAAGGGAGCTGCACTCCAGACAGGAATAGATCATGGAGGCAAATCCCCTCTTTGGCTTTTCCTAGACGCCGACCTGATAAACCTTAATGAGAACCATATGGAAACACTGCTTACACCTTTGGAACAAGATAAAAGCTTGGGTATGACAGTAGGAATGTTTGTCAGCGGCGGCAAAACAAATGTAGACCTTGCCCAACGTTATTTCAGCATATTGAACGGGCAGCGGGGACTAGCAGGTTTTTTTATTGAAAGTCTCCCTTCCCTCAACTGGGCACGCTTTGGTGTAGAGATATTTTTGAGCAGACTCGCCAAAAAAAATGGTGTACCCACAGCCGAACCTTTGCTAGCGAATATAACTCATCACACAAAAGAAGAAAAATACGGTTTCCGCCGCGGTTTTGTTTATAGGCTGCAGATGTACAAAGAATGTCTATACTCCTACTTTAATTGGCAAAAGTACTGCTAATAGTTCATAAAAAATTTTCTTTCTCTTATGGATCGTAGTAATAATGGTAATGCGGGATCAATTTTACGCTCATTTCAAACAAAATCGTTATCTTTATCGTTCTCGGTCCAATTGCTGTTGCTTTTATATGTTCCACCTTGAAAAATGCTGCTGCCCCCATGCCGGGCTTTGCACCGTGCAGATGTATAAAAGTTAAAAATGGAATATCTGCCTGGAAAAAGTGGACAGGTTGTGTCGGAAGGTCTGCAACATATAAGATTTTTGCTGCTACATCGCCTGCTACAATAACCTTATCTCTTACAACAGTTACTTCATCTACAGCAAACTTGACATTTGCTTCAACAGCCCTTTCGGCATCCGGTTTCCCATCCGGAATAGTGACAGTATCTTGAATTATGGATTGAATCTTACCCACCCACATATGATCGATGTCTCGGTTATATCTAGCCTCTACTACATATATATAACCATATAAAGTGCCGATTACTATTTCACCTAATCCCTTTTTGCCTATATCTCCTGCAACAATACAAATTGCCCCATTAGGAATTGTTTGTGTCCATTCGAGGATAATCTTTTTGTCCTTCCAGCCGAATATATAGCAAGTACTCAAGCAAATAACTACAAGTTCATTTTCACCGTCCCCGTCAATATCATAAACTGCTGCATCTTCGCAATCTTCATCGAGATAAGGGCTTTCCCATATAATTTCATATGTTCCTCGTCTATGCCCGTATATTATAACCTTCCTTCTTGCAGAATCACATATTATTTCAGATTTGCCATCCCTATCAAAATCTTTTACAACAAGAAACCTGTCTTTTGTTCCCGATATATGCATATGCCATTTTTCAATTTTTTGATCTCGAATAAATTCCAAAACATAAATTGCACTTGTAGTTTTAACCACTACTTCTAATCGTCCATCTCCATCTGTATCACCAATGGCGACACAGCAAACTATATGATCAAAGGCGACTTCTTTTGCTAATGTTATTTTCCTGTCATAGCGAAATATAAATATCCTTTTATCCCCTTTTACAGCAGCAACAATTTCAGGTCTGCCATCTCTATCTATATCACCTATTGCCAGGGATATAACTTTTCCGGGCAGTGAAGTGCTTTCGAAAACCCTTACAACCCTATTTGCTTGAAATTTATAAATATAGATATTGTTCCCACAGCCTATAATAATTTCATCTGTTCCATCCCTATCTAAATCAAAAACCTTTATACAATTGACATCTTTACTTCCTAAAGAGACATCAGCTATTTGATGATATGTGCTCCCAAAATGCTGAAACAAGTATAAGCGGCCATCTCCTGAGGCTCTCTCCAGAGATACACCTGCTGCAATTATCGTGCTGCCATCTCCCTTTATATTGCCGATATCAATTATTGTCTCGCTGCCCAAATCTTTGCTGGACCACTGCAGCTGATAATTCTGACGATCCATTTAACTCCCCTCCTTTACGAATATATCCTCTTTATATAATATTCAAATTTTATCCTTTGTTACTTCCATAGTATGTGATATAATCTAATCAAAGTTTAAGGGGGTGAGCCCTTGGAAAGTTTGGAAGTTGCAAAAATGGCAATAAAAATGGCCATTTCAACCAGAACGGAAGAGCAAGAGCTTAAACAGTTATTTGCAAAAAGCAATGCTAAAGCATGTGCTGTAGATTTTGGAGGTGAGCTGAACAGCTCTACTAAAAAAATAATGGAGAGAACTCTTGTGGCTGCTAAACGCGAAGGTGTAATTGAAGAAGCCCACATATATGAAGGTGCAGTTGCAGGCGCTGCACGTGAGGCAATATCACAAGTAATGCAGAAAGCTATGGGGTTTAATGTAGGCGGTAAAATAGGCATAGCAAGATGCGGTGAACATGTCAGTGTGGCTATGTTTTTTGGAGCCGGGCTTTTGAATCTAAACGAAGTAGTAATCGGACTTGGGCACAGATCTCTTCCCGAACTTAAATAAAACTTGAAAAACCGGGTTGACAAAACTATACTTGTAATTGTATAATAATTAGTAATAAAAATTGATAACGGGTAGCACGGTAGGACGGTAGGAGAAGGTGTTTTTACTAAGCACTCTTGTCAGAGTGTTTTTTTATTTCCCCGTGCAGCCGAAAAAACAAGGGGGTTTTTTATTTATGAAAAAGTTTATTAAACTCACAGCAGCATTATGTATCATTATCTCGTTTTTATTAACGGGGTGTGGAGGGCAAAATGCTGAAAGCCCTTCAAGTAGCACGGAAGACCATGTCTTCAAAATCGGCATATCTCAGTTCGTCGAACATCCGGCACTTGATGCCGCAAGAGAGGGTTTTATCGACGGTCTTAAAGAAGCTGGGTTTGAAGAAGGTAAAAATGTAGTTTTTGAGTTGGACAATGCGCAGGCAGACTTTCCTACAACACAGACTATTGCTAACAAATTTGTCGGTGAAGAAGTCGATTTGATACTCGCTATTGCAACCCCATCGGCTCAGTCGGCAGCAAATGCGACAAAAGATATTCCAATATTGATCACTGCAGTAACCGACCCTGTTGAAGCAGACCTTGTAAAAAGTCTTGAAAAACCGGGAACTAATGTAACCGGCACAACAGATATGAACCCGATAAAAGAACAGCTTGAGCTATTAAAACAGATACTTCCTGATGCAAAAAATTTAGGGATCATCTATAATACAGCAGAACCCAATTCAAGGGTTCAGGTAGATATAGCAAAAGAAGCAGCCCCTGATTTAGGTCTGAACATTATAGAAGCCTCTGTTGCAACCAGTGCTGAGGTTAACCAAGCCGTTCAAACCATAGCAGGCAAAGTGGATGCAATCTATGTTCCAACAGATAATACAGTAGCTTCTGCAATCGGAGCCGTAGTAAAAGTATGTAATGACGAAAAAATTCCCGTCTTTGGATCTGAAAGAGCCCATGTAGAAGCAGGTGCAGTAGCTACATTAGGTATAGATTACTACCTTTTAGGAAAACAAACTGGTGCTATTGCAGCACGAGTACTTGAAGGCGAAAAACCTCAAGATATTCCTATTGAAAGTTCAAAAGACTTAAAGATTATTATAAACAAAAAATCAGCTGAAATACTGGGAATCGAAATACCTGAAGATGTACTCTCAAAAGCCGATGAAATACTAGAATAACAGATTTGAGGTGTCAGCAAAAATGTGGCAAAATATATTGCTAAAATCTATAGAACAGGGTCTTGTATTTGGAATAATGGCTCTCGGTGTTTTTATCACATTTAAAATTTTAAAGTGTTCAGATCTTACGGTTGACGGCAGTTTTCCTTTAGGGGCTGCCGTAGCCGCTTCATTAATAGTAGGCGGCTGCAATCCTTTTTTTGCTACTTTTATAGCCCTTCTGTCCGGAGCTATTGCCGGGCTAATAACAGGAATATTAAATACAAAGGCAAAGATTAGTGACCTGCTTTCCGGAATACTGACTATGACTTCACTGTATTCCATAAATCTGAGAATAATGGGTAAACCTAATATACCATTGTTAAATAAACCTACAATCTTTTCTATAGTAGAAAGTACATTAGAAAAAATACCAGGTTTCCCCTTAAAATATATGTATCTGATCTTATTCCTAATCATTGCTTTCGGAGTAAAATTTTTGCTGGACGCTCTTTTGAATACTCAATTAGGCTTTGCCTTAAGAGCAACAGGTGATAACCCTCAGATGATAAGGAGCCAAGGCGTAAATACAAATCTAACAAAGGTTATGGGACTTTCACTTTCAAATGCCCTTATATCTTTTGCCGGTGCCCTTGTGGCTCAATATCAGGGATTTGCAGATGTTAGTATGGGGATCGGGACTATTATTGCAGGGCTTGCTTCAGTTATAATTGGTAATGCACTGTTTGGAGAAAGATCTATCTTTATAAGCACTGCAGCAGTACTTTTCGGCTCTATTATATACAGATCTAGTATATCATTGGTTTTATCTTTAAGACTGGCTCAAGCTTCTGACCTAAAGCTCCTAACTTCAATTGTTGTAATAATCGCTCTTACGGCTCCCGAGTTCCAGAAAGTATTAAACAAAAACTCAAAAGGGGGATGTAAACATGCTGGTGTTGAAAAACATATCAAAAACCTTTAACCATAATACACCTTATGAAAATAAAGTATTTAGTCATCTTTCCTTTAAAGTAAACGAAGGCGACTTTATAACTATTGTAGGAGGAAATGGGGCAGGTAAATCTACACTATTAAATATTATATCCGGTGCAATACAAGCGGACAGCGGCAGGATTATCCTAAACGGAAAAGATATATCAAAAGTACCTGAATATAAACGTGCAGTTTTTATCGGCCGTGTATTTCAAGACCCCATGCTGGGTACTTCACCCTCTATGACTATTGAAGAGAATCTTTCCCTTGCACTTTCCAGATCAAACAATATCTCACTTAAATGGGGTTTAAATATAAATAAACAAAAATTATTTAAGAGTTATCTTTCAAATATACCGCTTGGGCTTGAGAAACGTCTAAAAACAAAAGTAAGCCTCTTGTCTGGCGGACAGCGGCAGGCATTAACACTCATCATGGCAACAATGAAAAAACCTGATATTCTTCTTTTAGATGAACACACAGCATCATTAGATCCCAAGACTGCCCTTTTAGTAAATAATATGACAGAAGAAATTATAAAGAAGAATAAAATAACCACCTTAATGGTGACACATAATCTTGAACATGCTTTAAAAATGGGTAACAGACTTATAATGATGCATAACGGCAGGATTATAATGGACATAAAGGGAGAAGAAAAAGCTGCAATGGATATACCACAGCTGCTGGATAAATTTGAGCAGACTCAAGGAGAAAAGTTTGCCAATGACAGAGTAATGCTTGCTCGATAAAGTGCGAAACTAACCTATAGACCCGGTATCAAGAGAGATTGAAAAAGATAATTTTGCTTCATGCTGTATAATAAAATAATTATGCAGCCTAAATACAGGTTGAGAAAAGAAAAAAGTCGTCGATCAGCATTTTAAATCCAATTCGGCGACTTTAAGTTTTTTATAACAAGCTATAATTCATATGCTTTATGAAACAAATCTATGTAATCGCTTTTGGTAATCTTTCTACAGTTACTTGGTGTAGAACCATTTATCAGCGAAGCTTCAGCGAGTCTGTCAAAGTCTTTTGGGTTGACATTATGTAAATCCTTAAGCTTAGGTATACCAATTCTTTCTGATAACTTGTATAACTCACTAACTAAAAGCCCTGCTGCTTCTATATCTGACAGCCCGGCTACCGCCAGCCCACAAATCCGTGCTATTTCCGCGTGTCTTGCAGGATCCTGTTCGGTGTTAAATTCTGTTACTACAGGTAAGAATATAGAATTTGCCACTCCATGAGGTATATCATATAAGCCGCCTACTGCTTCAGCCATACAGTGCACAGCCGCTACATCTGAACGAGAAAATGCTATCCCTGCCATAACAGAGCCAAGCATCATATAGTGGCGGGATTCTTTGGTTCCTTCGCTAACTGCTTCATTTAAGTAGGTGAAAATATATCTAATTGCTTCCTTTGCCCAGACATCGGAAAAGGCATTTGACATTGTACAAGTAAAGGCTTCTATTGCATGAACAAGGGCATCCATTCCCGTAGAAGCAGTAAGGGCTCTTGGCAATGTATATGTAGTTTCAGGATCAATAATTGCAATTTTCGGCGCAAATCCGGTATTTCTCATTGACATCTTAAATTTTCTTTTTGTATCTGTTATAACGGCAGAAAAGGTTACTTCAGAACCCGTTCCGGCTGTTGTCGGTATCGCTATTATCGGTTTCATCTCATTAACTGCTTTATTCCTGCCCTCGTATAAGGCTACAGGTCCTTCATGGCTTTGTAAAAGTGCTATTGCTTTTGCCGTATCAATAACAGAACCACCACCTACAGCTAAAATCATGTCAGCATCAAATTCCCTGATTGCAGCTCTCCCTTTCTCACACTCTATATCTTTTGGGTTCGGGCTTATT
The DNA here is from genome assembly GCA_012839065.1 of Thermoanaerobacterales bacterium. Lineage (GTDB taxonomy): Bacteria > Bacillota > Thermosediminibacteria > Koleobacterales > Koleobacteraceae > DUOC01. Next base: position 6,855 of record DUOC01000115.1, read on the forward strand.
TCATCAAATACTTCTACTTGATATCCTGAATCTTTTAGTTTGGTTATAATTGGCATAACAAGCCCCGCTTCTTCTATACCGCTATCTGTGACTACAAATACCCTATTCCCTGGTATGTTTTCGTTTATAATTTTGCTGGTGCTTTTTATTCTTCCCTCACCGAACTTTATTATTGTCGGCAAATTAAAATCGAACGATATGTTCATATTTTTGGTTCACTCCTTCCATTTGTTCGCACGTCGCAGAGACGTTTCTTTCTATAAAAATGCAATTATTTAATCTTTCCTTTCATATTGCAGTAATAAAGGTTCTAATATCAAAAAATATATTAATATCCAAAAAATATTAAGCGAAAATGAGCTGCTTTTTGTAGTTGAATACAAAATAGTAATAATTAATATTATAGCAGTCACTATTCTAGAAAAAGTAGTTGACCTGTGAACTGTTCCACATTTGGAACATGTATAAATAAATCTATTTTTAAAATAATGCTTATAATATTCTATAAAGGATATTTTTGAATGGCAATTACTGCATTCCTTTATCATTAGATTTTCCCCTCCTAATCATCTATGATGGTGCCCAGCACCTATGGGGAACTATGTTTAATCAGAAATCATCTTGAAAATACATCTCTGCAATTTTGACTGCTTCCCTAGCATCTTTTCCATAACAATCTGCTCCGATCATCTTTGCATATTCCTCATTGAGAACCGCCCCGCCAACCATGATATAAGTGTGTAACCCTGTCTTTTTGATAGTTTCGATTGTTCTTGCCATATTTGCAACAGTGGTAGTCATCAGAGCGCTCAATCCCACGAGTTTTACATCGTGTTTTAGTATTTGATTAACAATAGTTTCGGATGGCACATCTTTTCCCAGATCTATTACCTCATAGCCGTAGTTCTCAAGCATTACTTTTACAATATTTTTTCCTATATCGTGTATATCTCCTTTAACAGTTGCTAATATAATCTTGCCTTTGTTTATTTTCTGTTCGCTTTCTTTTAATGCTTCTTTAAGCACCTTGAAAGATTTTTTTACGGTTTCTGCTGACTGTATCAATTGAGGCAGGAAAAATTCCCCTTTTTCGTATTTCTCTCCTGCTTCATCAAGAGCGGGTATTATATATGAATTGACGATTTCCATAGGTTCTTTTGTTTTCAACAGTTCCTTAGTATGGTGTGCTGCTTCCCCTTTTAATCCATCCAGTATTACATCTCGGATATTTTTTTCATCTGCAGCTTCTTGTTTCACAGTTCTTATGGTATTGATACTTTTACAGCTGATAAAATCTTCAGCTCCCTTATCAATATTGGCAAGTACCCTAAAGGAACGAACTATATCTAGCATTTGTGAGTCTCTCGGATCAAGGATAGGCATATTTAAACCATGAGTTAATGCCATGGTTAAATATGTTCGGTTAAGCAGTTCTCTTTCCGGAAGCCCGTATGAAATATTACTTACACCAAGGATAGTCCTAACACCATATTTCTCCTTTACTGCTCTTATTGCTTTCAATGTTTCAAAAGCCTGTTCCTGCTCTGCCGATACTGTAAGAGCAAGGCAGTCTATGATTATATTGTTTTTATCAATGCCGTAACTCTCTGCTGTTTTAAGTATTTTTTCGCATATTTTGACTCTACCCTCAAAGGTCTTTGGTATCCCCTTTTCATCCATTGTGAGCCCGACTACGACTGCACCATACTTCTTTGCTATGGGAAATATCCTATCCATCACCTCTTTCTCGCCGTTAACTGAATTGATAATCGGTTTACCATTACAAACCCTTACTGCTTTCTCTAATACTTCCGGGTTTGAGCTGTCTATTTGAAGAGGTAAATCTACTATTCCCTGGATTTCTTTTACCATTTTAACCATGGTCGTGGCTTCATCTATTTCAGGAATTCCGGCATTTATATCCAGAATGTCTGCTCCTAATTTTTGCTGGGCTATTGCTTCATTTAGAATATATCCCATATCTGCATCTATTAGTGCTTGTTTAAGTTTTTTCTTCCCTGTAGGATTTATCCTCTCCCCTACAATTTGGATTTTGTCGTCTATAAGCTCTGTTTTAGTTGAAGAACAAACAGCAGTATAATTTTTTTTCTTAATCTCAACAGGTTTCAGCCCGCTTAATACTCGGGTTATATCTTTTATGTAATCCGGGTTCGTGCCGCAGCATCCTCCGAATATAGCCACTCCTTTTTCAGCCATATCGTATATTTCCCGGGAAAATATTTCTACGCTTACATCATAAATGGTTTTACCCTCTTCATAATGGGGGAGCCCTGCATTTGGTTTTACCATAACCGGAATTGATGAATATTTAAGTATCTCGTCTACTATGGGTTGAAGTTCACCGGGACCTAATGAACAGTTAACACCCAACACATCTACTCCAAGAGCCTCTAATACAAAAACCATGGTCATAGGATCTGTTCCCATTAAAGTCCTTCCGTCCTCTTGGAATGTCATCGTTGCAAAAATCGGCAAATCACAGTTTTCCTTTGCAGCTAGCACCCCGGCCTTCATTTCATAAATGTCTGATATTGTTTCAAATAATATAATATCAGCACCTGCGCTGCTGCCTATCTCAACCTGCCTTTTAAATATTTCGTAAGCCCTTTCAAAGCTGAGAGTACCCAAAGGCTCCAGCATTTGTCCAATAGGCCCTATGTCAAGGGCAACCAGTTTTTCACCTGCTGCTTGTCTCGCGATTTTAACTCCTGCCTCGATTGCTTGTTTAACAGTAAAAGGTGAACTATTGAGCTTTAACTCATTTGCACCTGCAGTATTGGTGAGTATAATATCTGCTCCCGCTTCAATATATTTTTTGTGTATTCCGTATACAATTTCCGGTTTTTCAATATTATATGATTCAGGTAATTCACCAGCCCTTAAACCTTCTTGCTGAAGCATTGTTCCCATTGCTCCGTCTAAAATAACAAACCTGTTTTTCAATATCTCCCTGAAATCCAATCTTCTACAACTCCTTTCTATAGGGACAGTTTCCGCGATTAGTACATTTCCGGCATGTGCCGGTGAACGATCCCTTTTCTTTTTGGAGCCCAATAATAGCTGTTACTGATTTTCTGGGTATCATTATTAAATCTTCGGTAACTGTTAATCCGATTCTGTGAGCTTCAAGAACATCTAACAGCTTGGGCTGGATGTTTAGCGACAGATCCCCGTATCCGGGACTGTATCTTGATGTGATATTTAATCCGTATTCCCTCTGCCCTATTCCCTTTATCTCTTCCTCTATTTCACTGCAAACACTCTCTATCAAGGCAGTAGCACAAGCATCTAACACTAATATTCGGGTCAGATCATAACTTTTATAATGACCAATCCTTCTTTCAATACTGCTCCCTAATGTTGCAGCAAATAATACACATTTTAATGAGTGTTCTAAATGAGCCTTTATGTCTCTACCCTTAAGATAAAGATTAGTTCCTTCTATTAAAATAGATTCTCGTTGAAAACTCAAGTCAAAAATTTTGTAAATATAC
>DUOC01000116.1 GCA_012839065.1 Thermoanaerobacterales bacterium
CACATAAATATAATATTGTTCATCAAACAATCTGCTTCTGGAATCAGGTGCAAGTTCAACCTTCAGTTTAGCAAGATCCAACCTTTCTGAATCCGTGAATGTTCCTTCATCTACATGTCTTAACGGTATAACACCATCATTAGCCCCCAGAATAAAAACTACTTTCACATCGGGATTCCTGGAGCGATCCAAGTCCCCAATAACAACCTGATCCATGCCAAGAGGCAGCAGCCCAAGCCTTATGTTCTTTAGCCCTGATTCTACTACTTCTGTATATTCTTCAATCGTTAATTGTTCATCCCCAAGCCCTTGCACGATCTCATCCATCATATCTACAATACAATCCCAAATTTGAGCATGCTCTAGCGCCAAATCAAGCTCACCTCTGTCTCGTGCTTCTGTTTCCCATTTTTGCAGCTTTTGAGGAACATCCAAACTAAAAAGTAGTTCAAATAGAGCTTCTGTATAACCCCTTACAGTTCTCTTGTCCTTAATATTATTATAAAAATCACTAAGATATTTTACAGCTTCCTTACGTGCATAATTTACCTGAGTTAATTCAACATCATCTTTCAGAACAGATCCATCTTCTTCTCCAAGGGTATATTTCCTTTGATAAGTCCAGGGCTTATCACCAATCCATTTAGAGCCTTTTATGCCATGGGCTAATACATAATTCTCTAATAAATCAACACGTTCCCTTTCTATATCTGCCAAGTCAGTCTTTAAAAATCTAAAAACAGGATCATATGTCCAATTTTGAACAACTACTTCTAAAGCAGAACGAATAAGTTCAACTAGTGGATGATGCATAACCAAACGTTTCTGGTCAATAAAGCACGGTATATTATTATCAGCAAATATAACAGAAATCAGCTGTTTATATGGTTCCATATCTCTTAACAAAACATAAATATCCCTGAACCGATACCCTTCATCTCTGCAAAGCCTTATTATTTCCCTTGCAGCTCCTTCTATTTCGGCTCTCCTGTTTGATGCTGTATATATCCTGACAGATTCCTGTTTATTATTATAAGGTGATGGGGGATAATTAAAAAACTCCCTTTCTAAATGAGCAAAAACAGGGTTATCCTTAAACCTATAAGGAGCATCAGGATCTAATATTACCGGTTTCTTAATACAGACCCCGATATCCTTACCAATTTCTATTATGTTTTCCATTGTTTGACACTGCCTATAAAAAAGGCTAGATTCATCTACTTGCCTTTTCAGTTCACTCGGGTTTATACATAGTGTCATATTAAACTTCGTTACCTTTTTCATTATCTCTCTTATTACTACATATTCTTGGGGTGTAAAACCTGTAAAACCATCTACCCATACTTCAGCATCGTCCAGATAAGACCAATCTCTAATCTTTTGTGCCAATAGATCAAGATAATTGCTGCTTTCAATATATTTATCTGTTAGTATATTTTGTAAATCTTTATATACGAGTATTAAATCGTTAAGCTTATCAGCAAGCATATCATTCTTACCTAATAATTTCAGTTTATCAAAAGCTTCTTGTAGGTTTTCAATAGAAATCATGTAATTTTTTAATTCTGTAAAAGTGCGATCCAAATTTTCTATAAAACCTGGTCGATCAGCAACCCATCGAAAAATTTTAAGCTCATCTTTATGTTTCTGAAGCAAACGCCGAATAAGCATTTTTTTACCGAGGTCGCCTATATGTGCCTTTGCACCGCCCCCGACTTCATTAAGAACCCTATAGGTCATTCTTTGAAAACTTAAAACCTCAGCTCTCATTATTCCCTTTATATCTGAAAAAGATAGCAGAGTTTTCTCTGTTAGAAGGGTGGCCTGTTCTGGAACTAGCAAAATCAAAGGGGCACCTTGAGGAGATTTCTTTAACTGTTCTGTTATCTCATTTAAGCAATAATAAGTTTTACCTGTGCCTGCACGACCAAGAATAAATTGTAAGATCATGGGTAAATCCCCCTACTTTGAAAAATTATCGCTTTAAAAAATTTTATAAGCTATTTTTACTTTCTACAATCAATCTCTTGTTCCCTTTTTTATACTGATTAAAATCATAACAATTTGCTGCCTATTCTGCTAACAAGCCAAAAATTATGGTGTTATTTACCAACTATTAAGTTGTGTCCAAATACACATAATATAAAATAGATAAAAAAAGGAGTGCCAAATAATGAAAGAGAACGGAAAGCCAAAAGTCGCATATTTTTGTATGGAGTATGGATTGAAATCTGATTTTAAACTTTATGCAGGCGGTCTTGGAATTTTAGCAGGAGACTACCTAAAAGCTGCTAAGGATAATAACCTCCCTGTCGTAGGGATTGGACTTCTATGGAAGCAGGATTATACACAACAATATCTAGATGAAAAGGGTTTTCCGTACGATACCTTCCCCGAATTTAACTACGATTTTTTAGAAGACACCGGAGTTAAAATTATGTTAACAATTGGAGGTAGAGATGTTTACTGCAAAATATGGAAAGTTGATAAATTTAATAATGCCCCTCTTTACCTCTTAGATACAGATATAGAAGAAAACAAGAACTGGGTTGTTACCGATCAGTTATACGCGGGTTATAGTGATAGACGCATCCCCCAAGAACTTGTTCTTGGAATCGGCGGAATTAGAGCCATTAGAGCCCTTGGAATTGACATAGATATATATCACTTTAATGAAGGCCATGCTGTTTTCGCAGGAATAGAATTAATTAGAGAAAAAATGCATAATGAAAACCTTTCCTTCGAAAAAGCATGGGAAAAAGTAAGAAATCAAATCGTTTTCACTACTCATACTCCTGTAGAAGCCGGAAATGAGCTTCATAATCTTGATATGCTTTGGGAAAAAGGTACGTATAATGAATTATCATATACACAGTTGAAAGAAATTGGCGGAGACCCTTTTAATATGACAATTGCAGGTTTGAAACTGTCAAAGAAAGCCAATGCAGTATCAGAACTTCACTGTAAAACAGCTAATAGAATGTGGGATTTTGTAAATGACCGGGCACCTATTATTGCAGTTACAAACGGTGTTCATAGAAACACCTGGCTTGATTATAGATTAAAGAAAGCTTACAAAAATAATGAAAATTTATGGGAAACTCATTTAGAATTAAAAAAAGAACTAATAGATTTTATAAAAGCAAGAACCGGGGTAAAATTCAATATAAATAATTTGCTCATTGGTTCTGCTAGAAGGGCTACAGAATATAAAAGGACAAATCTTATATTAGAATTCGAACATAAAATAAATCACCTTCTAAAAGATGGTCTACTACAACTTCTATTCTCAGGAAAGGCTCACCCTGATGATATACATGGCAAGACAATAATAAGCCACCTTATTCAAATGTCAAAAAAATATCCAAAATCAATCGTTTTCCTTGAGAATTATGATATGGAAATTGCTAAAAAAATGGTTACCGGTTGTGATGTGTGGTTAAATACACCTAGAAGACCAAATGAAGCCAGTGGCACATCAGGAATGAAAGCGGCAATGAACGGGGTCTTAAATCTAAGCACATTAGATGGTTGGTGGCCGGAAGCCTGCATCCATGGTAAAAACGGATGGCAGTTTGGTGACTCATTCCACTCAAAAAATATTTGGGAACAGGACAGACATGACACAGAATCTCTTTATGCCGTCCTGCTAAAAGATGTTATCCCTATATATTATAATGATAAAGAGAAGTGGGCCCAGATGATGAGAGCAAGCATTGACTCTGTTTATGAAAAATTTTCAGCACAAAGAATGATATTAGATTACTATGAAAAAATGTATTGTATTTAATAGTTGATTTCTATCTTAAACCCGGTTTGCAGATTATTTCAGAAATCCAAGTGTTGAATATATTTGAAGCATGATCGGGTTTTAGTATAATTGCTGTATCAGCACCGCGCTTTGTACCTCCTACAGCAATAATGTCTTGCCCGTAAGGTATCAAAGCAGCATCAAGAGCCATTACGGCTATTTCTACACAGACCTTCATCCCCTGTCCAAACATTCTTAATGTATGAGCTATTATTTCAGTGGGATAAGCTCCTCCAAATTTTCGGCTAATTGCTCGCTCAGCTCCCGAAAGAACATGTGTAGTTGTAAGAACTTTTATCCCTGATTTTTCTAGCTGATTGATAGCTTCCTTTGAAATTTCCAATTCACCCGGGTTAACAAATCCGTTTACATGTGTGACACAAACGACATTGAATCCTGAATTATTAAAAAGATTAGCAGTTTCACCTGTATTAGATGCCACTACAATGTGCTTAATTCCTCTCTCTTTTCCAATCTTAATTACCTGTTCCACTGTATTTTTAGTATTTTCTTTTCCTGATTTTTCCCAATACATATCTTTATATACCTCCTTAAACTTACATTTATATAATATTTAACCCTAACCTCGGTAATAAATCAAGTAATTAACTGATATTAATAATCGTCACTACCCCCCCCCCTCACTGGAATTCCTTGACACAATCCAATATAAGAGGTATATTAATAATAATAAATTATTTTGAGATTATAAAAAGGGGAGCTGGTTTAACCGGCTGAGAGGGGACTAATAGATCCCGACCCTTAAACCTGAACTGGATAATACCAGCGGAGGGACTATATCTGTACCAACCTTCGATTTAAAAAGGGGCTATTCAGTTTAGGATAGCCTTTTTTATTTTGGTTTAAGCAGTAATGGATTGGATGGTGTAGTCACAAATGAGAAAAAAAATATCTCCTAATAATTTAGTACCAATCAGTTTTATCCTAATTTTAATAATGTTTTGGGAATTATCAACCATTATATGGAAAATACCCGGCTATATCTTGCCTGCTCCTTCAGGTATTATTAAAACTTTATTTTCAGCATATAGTCTAATGCACCCTCATATAATTGCTACTCTAAAAGAAGCGTTTATAGGTTTTTCGCTGGCAATTATCTTATCTTTCATAACAGCATTTATTATGGACAGCATACCACTCGTTAAAAAAGCTATTTATCCTTTAATTATCACATCCCAGACCATACCAATTATATCTGTTGCGCCCCTCATTATTATATGGTTTGGTTATGGAATTTTACCAAAAATTCTTATAGCATTACTAGTTTGCTTTTTTCCCATACTTATAAGCCTGCTAGATGGGCTGGCTTCCACAGATGACGAGCTAATAAATCTCTTAAAATCTATGGGTGCAAATAAAATTTTTATTATTAAAAATGTAAAACTGCCATCAGCTTTGCCTTATTTGTTCTCTGGATTGAAAATTTCAGCATCATACAGTATTATGGGCGCAATAATTGGAGAATGGGTAGGCGCTAAAGAAGGACTCGGATATTTTATGATCCTTTCCCAAAAATCTTTTTATATAGACAGAGTATTTTCTGCTATTGTTGTTATAACTATATTAAGCTTACTTATTTTTAAAATCGTTTGTATTCTAGAAAGGCAGTTAATGCCTTGGCAGTTTATAAAAGAAAATGATCATTAAAATTATTAAGAGGGAGGAATTTAATTAATGAAAAAAAAGATTGTAGTGCTAATGTTATTATTGCCTATTTTATTAACAGGATGTGGTTCCAATCAGGGAGCCAATAATAAGGATTTAAGAAAAGTAACCGTTTTATTAGACTGGGAACCTAATACTAATCATACCGGGCTTTATGTAGCCAAATCAAAGGGTTTTTTTGAAAGTGAAGGACTTGAGGTAGAAATAATCCAATCTTCCGAAGGTGGCACTTCACAGCTAATAGCCGCATCACAGGGTGATTTTGGTATAAGCTATCAGGAAGAAGTTACCCATGCACGTGCAATGGATATCCCGGTCGTTAGTGTAGCAACTATTATTCAAAACAATACTTCTGGATTTGCATCAATAGCAGAAAAGAATATCAAAACCCCTAAAGATTTTAGCGGTAAAAAATACGGCGGATGGGGTTCTCCTGCTGAAATTGCACTGCTTCAAGCATTAATGGAACCTTACGGCGCAAGCGTTGATGAGGTAGAAATAGTAAATATAGGCACTTCTGATTTCTTTACATGCATAGAGAAAAATATAATCGATTTTTCAATGATTTTCTATGGTTGGACAGGAATTGAAGCAGAATTAAGAGGAATGGATCTTAATTATATCCCTATGAGTAAAGAAAACCCGGCTCTGAATTTCTACACTCCGGTTATTATTGTAAAAGAGTCACTAATCGATGAGGATCCTGAACTTATACGAGATTTCCTAAAAGGGGCTGCAAAAGGCTACGAATTTTGTATAGAAAACCCTGAAGAAGCGGCTGAAATCTTATTAGAAAATGTTCCGGAACTTAATCGTGAATTAATCATCGCAAGTCAAAAATATCTTTCCAAAGAATATAAAGCTGATGCTGAAGTATGGGGTATCATGGAACTTGAGAGGTGGGAAAACTACACTGATTGGATGTATGAGAATGATCTTATTCCAAACAAAATTGATTCCGGTAAAGCGTTTACAAATGAATTCCTTCCAAAGGAGTAGAAAAAATTGAAAGCAATTGAAGTAACAGGGATAAATAAGTCATTTGGAGATCTAGAAGTATTAGATAACATCTCTATATTAGTTGAAAAAAACCACTTTGTCAGCATATTGGGACCAAGCGGATGTGGGAAGAGTACACTTTTTAATATCATTTCAGGTCTTCAACTCCCTGATAGTGGCCGCATTCTTATAAACGGAAAAGACTTTAAGGGTAAAACCGGTAGAATCAGCTATATGCACCAAAAAGATTTGCTACTACCATGGAAAACTGTTCTTGATAATGTATGTATACCTCTAATTCTGAAAAAAATACCACTTCCGGATGCCCGAAAAACAGCGGTAGGTTATTTCAAATCCTTCGGTCTGGAAGGTTTTGAAGATGCATATCCTTCCCAACTATCTGGAGGAATGAGACAGAGGGCTGCTCTGCTCAGAACCTTTCTTTTTGCATCAGATATTATGATGCTGGACGAACCATTTGGTGCTCTCGATGCCATCACAAGAAGTAAAATGCATTTATGGCTTATGAATATCTGCAGTAAGTATCAACCCTCTGTTCTTTTTATAACACATGATATTGACGAAGCTATTCTTTTATCGGATAAGATATATTTATTTACTAAACGCCCTGCTCGAATAAAAAAGACAATTGGAGTAAATATACCCAGACCCAGATCTCAAGATGTTCTTACTTCATCTCAATTTCAAGCCTTAAAAGCAGAGGTAATAAATCTTTTATATGAAGAGGCGGAAGAAAATGGCAATAATTTGGGGAACAATATGTCATTATAATCAAAATCAATTCAAGCATATTGTATACTTGAGCTTATTATCTATTAATTGAAATAGTTATATGTTACAATATATAATCACATGAACAATGCGTAAGGAGGAAAAAATATGCTGAATACAAAAGAAATACTTGAAATTACAAATGAATATTGTGCACCTAATTATCTTCCGTTACCAATAGTAATCACCAAAGCTGAAGGCGTCTGGGTTGAAGACCCTGAAGGAAACAAATACCTTGATATGTTAAGCTCTTATTCAGCCCTAAACCAAGGGCATAGACACCCTAAAATTATTGAAGCTGCTATAGACCAGCTTAATAAGGTAACACTCACTTCCAGGGCATTTCAAAACGATAAGCTCGGTCCATTATGTAAACGACTCGCTGAAATAACAGAAAAAGAAATGGTTTTGGTTATGAATTCAGGCACTGAGGCGGTAGAGACGGCTATTAAAGGTGCTAGACGTTGGGCTTATGATATTAAAAAAGTACCTGAAGATAAAGCTGAAATAATAGTATGTGATGGAAACTTTCATGGAAGAACGGTTACAGTAATCTCTTTTAGCAGCACTTATGAATACAAAAGAGGTTTTGGTGCTTTAACACCAGGATTTAAAATTATCCCATATGGAGATACGGACGCACTTAAGAAAGCAATCAATCCAAATACAGCAGCATTTTTAGTAGAACCCATACAAGGAGAAGCAGGAGTGGTCGTACCACCTGAAGGCTTTTTACGAGAAGCTGCAGAGCTATGTAAACAAAACAATGTACTTTTTATAGCTGATGAAATACAGACCGGTTTTGGCAGAACAGGAAAACTTTTCGCATGTGACTGGGAAGGAGTTAAACCTGATATATATGTTCTCGGAAAAGCATTGGGTGGGGGAATCATGCCGGTTTCAGCAGTAGTTGCAGAAAAAGAGGTGCTTAACCTGTTTGAACCGGATTCCCACGGTTCCACATTTGGAGGGAATCCACTCGCATGCGCATGTGCATTAGCAGCAATAGACATAATAATAGAAGAAGATCTGCCTCGAAGATCTTATGAATTAGGAACGTATTTTAAAGAACAATTGTTAAAAATCGAGAATCCATACATTAAAGAAATTAGAGGTAAAGGGTTATTTATAGGACTTGAGCTGACGAAAAAAGCAAGACCTTATTGTGAAGCCCTTATGAAAGAACAAATTCTATGTAAAGAAACCCATGAAAATGTCATAAGATTTGCACCACCTCTTATAATATCAAAAGAAGATTTAGATTGGGCAATTGAGAGAATTAAAAAGGTTTTAGAAGGATAAGGAGGTTTTTTATTGAACTTTGTAAAAAAGCAGATTGGTGATTCTGTTTTAGAATTAATAGTAGGAAATATTGTTGAGCAGGAAACTGAAGCGATTGTGAATGCTGCAAACAAACGTCTTGCCCCCGGGGGAGGTGTAGCAGGCGCAATCCATAAAGCGGCTGGAGCACGACTTTGGGAGGAATGCAAAAAATTAGGTGGATGTGAAACCGGAGAAGCTAAAATAACTTTAGGTTATAATTTAAAAGCTAAATATGTTATTCATACTGTAGGACCTGTTTACAGCAACAGCCCAAAAGATCCTATAGATTTAAGGAATTCATATTTAAACTGTTTAAAACTTGCATCAGAAAATAACATTAAAAGTGTTTCATTCCCCGCTATAAGTTCAGGAATATTCGGTTATCCTAAAAAAGATGCTTCACAAATTGCGTTAGAAACTATTATAGAATATCTAAAATCACATAACAACAGTATCGAAACCGTAAAATTTGTATTGTACAAACCGGATGACTTCGAAATATTTAAAAAAACCTTGGAAGATATTATAGGAAAAAGCTAAAGACTTAAAGACTGCAAACAGTCACTCAAATGAGTGGCTGTTTTTTATTTTAAACCTAATAATCCCATTGTATACTAATAAAAATGTACGCGTATAATATATTATCAGAAGGGAGGAAATAAAAATGCATCTCCTTCAATTACAAATTTCAAGCAAAGATTCAAACAAAGCTATTTACAGATTGAATAATGAATTTAAGAAATTAAAAGATCAGGGGATAAATATAAAAACATACAAATTCATTAAAGGCAATTACGCCTTTTTAAATTTTTTTACAGAAAATAATCAAAATGCTATTTCTATCTTTAATTATCATGCTGCTAAAGCAATAGTAGAAATTATTGCATATAATTTAAAAAACAATTTTATAAAAAAAACAGTAAAAGAAGACTATGATTATTTTGATCCCGATGAGCAGATTAAAATAATTAGAAAAGTCAAAAAGCAATTTGATAAAAAGATCTTGCAGAAGGAAAAAATATTTTACAGAATACGAGAGTTTTTAGAACATAATAAAATAATAAATATTGATGGTTTCATACAATTCCGGTTAAAAGAATATACAGCAGAATTAGAAGAACTTATCGAAAGAGTAGTAGATGAGTATCTTATTGAAAAAGAGTATATGGATTTTATAAAACTATTAAAATACTTTGTTGAAATCCAGGAGCCTAAAAAAGAAATAGTCCATGTCATTATGAAAAATAAGGGGTTTGATTTACTTGATGAAAATTTAAAACACATTAAACATGATTTCTTAAAGGACTTCAAAGACGAGATACTTAATAATGAAATTGGCAAGGATGATCTATTAATAAGTGTTTTAATCTCCATAGCCCCTAAAAAAGTTGTTATACATTCAAAAGAAATACTAAATAACGAAATAGTTGACACACTAAAAAATGTATTTGAAGATAAAATTATTTTTTGTAAAGAATGCAACATATGCAACAAAAAAAGTGATATTGAGAACATTAATAAAATATAAAAAGATAGAAGTATTAATACTTCTATCTTTTATATATCTTCGTTTAAATAAAATTAAAATGGCGACCCAGAAGGGACTCGAACCCTCGACCTCCGGCGTGACAGGCCGGCGTTCTAACCAACTGAACTACTGGGCCTTATATATAAAAATTTGATTATTGATTTGTTGGAAGCAAGGGGCCGTTACTAGCTAATCGTCCCCCTGCAACCGTGGTGACCCATAGGGGAATC